>NZ_ATVC01000069.1 GCF_000420525.1 Aquaspirillum serpens DSM 68 | reverse complement strand
CGTACCACCGCAGAACACCAGCCGCACTTGTCCGTGCTGCGGCCATGTGTCGGCGGACAACCGACGCACACAGGCGCAGTTTTTGTGCGTCGAGTGCGGTTTCGAGGAAAACGCCGATCTGGTCGGCGCGATCAATGTTCTAAGGGCGGGACACGCCCGGTTCGCCTGTGAAGTGAGCGGTGCAGCAATGCCGCCAGCAGCAGGAACCCACCGAAGCGACTCAGGTGCGGCTCAATGCCGTGTCTGAGCGCCGTAGGAATCTCCGGCCTTCAGGCCGGGGAGGATGTCAATGGCGTACGCTTCACCACTTGCTGCAGGGTGTTAGCGAAGTTCTCTAAAATAAGAATGGTCTCCACTCCGGCATCTTTTAACTGATGCTCTAACTCGCGTGGGGTGTAAAGCGGATTGACGTTCACCACTGTCATACCTGCCCGCAAAATCCCAAACACTGCCACCGGATATTGCAATAGGTTTGGCATCATAATTGCCACCCGCGAGCCGCGCCCCAGCTTCAGCTCGTGCTGTAAGAAAGACGCGAACTGCATCGATAAACGGTCGATCTCAGCGTAGGTCAACACTTTGTCCATATTCGCCACCGCTGGGCGATGGCTGAATTTCTTGACTGCATGTTCAAATACTTCGCTTACCGATTGAAAACTATCGAGGTTGATCTCAGCGGCCACCCCTTGCTGATAGTTCTTAAGCCAGCGCTTTTCCATAAGTTTCTCCCGTCGTGTGTTGTCTGCTCTAATGTAGAAAATTCGCAACGTTCCAAACAGCTACCTCGGCGGTGCTTGTCTTAGCATAAGCACAAAACGACCAAATTGCCGCCATTCGAACATTTGTTTGAATTGTTGCGTAATGTAACGGAATCGTTTTTTTCGCGCAAAGTGTTTCCATGTTGCAAGACAACACAATTTTGTGTGGCATATCGTGGTGAGTGTTTCTTTTTATTTAGAAAGTTGCTAAAATCGGAGCGTTTTATAGATGGGCGTTAGCGCCCATTTTTTATTTGCCGGATCAAAGCATGGACGTTCGCACACTGCTGGAAAATACTCTCCCCGGATTGGGGTATGAGTTTGTTGCACTGGAATTGATCAACGGTGGCGGTTTTCGCCTGTTTATCGATAAGCCAGAAGGCATCACGTTGGATGACTGTGTGTTGGTGAGCAATCACCTCACACGCCTATTTGCTGTTGAAAATGTGGACTACGATCGGCTCGAGGTGTCTTCACCTGGTCTCGACCGCCCACTGACCAAAGAAGCCGACTATGTTCGCTTTGCAGGTTCTTTAGCAAAAATCAAAACACGCATGCCGCTAGAGGGACGTAAGCAGTTTCGCGGACGTTTAGCTGGCCTCGAAGAAGGCCGGGTCAGGATTGACGTGGACGGCACAATAGTGGAAATCCCATTTTCCAGTATTGATAAGGCGCGGCTTGAGCCGGAGTTCTGATACACCGCTCCCCGCCGGCTGGAGCTAATGCCGGCCACAGACCGGAATACAGAATTCGGAGGAATGCATGAGTCGCGAGATTTTGTTGTTAGTAGATGCCTTGGCGCGTGAAAAAAACGTTGGCCGAGAAATTGTATTTGGCGCTTTAGAATTGGCCTTGGCCTCGGCCACCAAAAAGAAGTACAGCCAAGATCACAAAGACCACGGCGATGATATCGACGTGCGTGTGCAGATTGATCGTGCTACAGGTCAATACGTTACCTTCCGCCGTTGGGTTGTCGTGGAAGACAACGACCACGAATTCCCAAGCCGCGAAATCGCGATCACCGATGCTGCCGACCATGGAGTAGAAGCCATCGTTGGGGCAGTCAAAGAAGAACCGATGGACGCGGTGGAATTTGGCCGGATTGGGGCACAAACCGCCAAACAAGTCATCTTACAACGCATTCGCGATGCGGAACGCGAGCAAATCCTTAACGACTTCCTCGAACGCCGTGAATATTTGGTCAATGGCACCATCAAGCGCATTGAGCGTGGTAATGCCATTGTTGAATGTGGCAAACTCGAAGCATTATTGCCACGCGATCAAATGATCCCGAAAGAAAACCTGCGCAATGGCGACCGCGTTCGCGCTTTCTTATTGCGTGTTGACCGTACTGGCCGTGGTCCACAACTGATTTTATCGCGCACCACACCACTGCTGGTTGGCAAGTTGTTTGCTTTAGAAGTCCCTGAAATCGAAGAAGGTTTACTCGAGATCAAAGGCTGTGCTCGCGACCCAGGTAGCCGTGCCAAAGTTGCTGTCAAAGCCAACGATCCACGTATCGATCCCCAAGGCACTTGCATTGGAATGCGTGGTTCACGCGTTCAAGCCGTGACCAGCGAATTAGCCGGTGAACGCCTTGACATCGTGTTATGGTCAAACGATCCCGCACAATACGTGATCAATGCCCTATCACCAGCGGAAGTCGTTCGTATCATGATCGATGAAGACAATCACGCCATGGATGTGGTGGTTGAAGACGATCAACTGGCATTGGCAATTGGTCGTGGCGGTCAGAATGTCCGCTTGGCTGGTGAACTGACCGGCTGGGTGTTAAACATCATGACGGTAGCGGAAGCAGCCGAGAAAAACGAAGCAGAAGACGCTGAACTGCGGAAGTTGTTTATCGAAGGTCTTGAAGTGGATGAAACCACTGCCAGCGTTTTAGTGCGTGAAGGTTTCACCACTTTAGAAGAAGTGGCGTATGTCCCACTGGCTGAAATGCTGGAAATCGCTGACTTCACTGAAGAAACCGTCAACGATTTGCGTAACCGCGCCCGTAATGCCCTGCTCAATCAGGCTATCGCTTCAGAAGAGAAAGTGGAAACTGTCTCGGAAGAACTGAAAAACCTCGAAGGCATTGATGCCGAGATCTTGCGTAAATTAGCAGAAAACGGCATCGTCAGTCGCGACGACTTGGCCGATTTGGCTATCGATGATCTGGTTGACATGACCGGCATGGATGCTGAAGCAGCGAGTGTTCTGATTTTAAAGGCGCGTGAACACTGGTTTGATCAGTAAGCTTTGTTGTCAAGCAACAAAGTAGCTTCATTTGGAGGCGAGCCAACATCACTGGTTTGCCTCCGTAGCGCGCAGACATCCTCCTGTAGATTCAGGGAGATAGATAGCGCATGTGATACAACCGTCGTATACTGTTGTCGCCAGTGATAGCCACGCTAGCCTACGGCAGGACATGCCGGAAGTGACGCCTGTGGAGAAACGAGCAGCGGTTGCGCACTCGGCCCAGGAACCCACCGACGCGACTTGAGCGCAGCTTCTCGCGGCACCCGAGCGCAGTAGGAATCCCCCAATAGAAAACGGGGGAGGATGTCAAAAGACAGGATTAAGGAACACATGCTCGAAAACAACGTAAAACAATTTGCTAGCGAACTCAAACTGCAACCGGAACACTTGTTGGACCAACTGCGTGCAGCAGGGGTCAATAAACAAACAACCAACGATACGCTGACCCAACAAGATCGCGAAAAACTGTTGTCTTATTTAAAAAGCCGCCACGGTTCGACCGATAGCGGCTCTGTTACTTTGCAGCGCAAGGAAACTTCCGAGATTCGCCGTGCCGATAGCACCGGTAAATCTCGCACGATTCAAGTCGAAGTTCGTAAAAAACGGACGATTGCGCGTCCCGAAGAAGCCAGCCATACCCCAGCCGTAGAAGCCCCTACCCCAGCGCCTGCTGTGGTAGAAACACCGGCACCGACACCTGCCCCTGTTGCGGCCCCCAGCCCAACACCAGCGGTCGAAGAAGTGAAAGCAGACATCAAACCGGCTGCCGCACCAGTGGCTGTCAAAGCCGAGCCAGCACCAGCTAAAGCAGCAGACAACAAGCCAGCGAAAACCGAAGAACGCGCTAAACCACACCATAACGGTGGTCAGCCACGTAAAGATGGCCAACGCCAACAAGAACGTGGCGGTCAATCGCGTGATCGTCGTGGCCAAGATAAACGTCAACAAAAACCTGCTGTACCCGCCATCAAACCAGCTGTCTTAGCCGCACAGCAAATGAATGAGCCCGTGGTACCGGTTTCTGCTGCCTCGATTTTGACACCAGAAGAAATCGCTGCGCGGGAAGCAGAAGAACGCCGCCAAGCAAAATTGCGTGCGGCACAAGAAGCCCTGATTCGCGAACGCCAACAGCGTGATGCACGCCGCTTAGCAGCAAAAACTGCCAGCGAAGCACCCGCCAAAGCCCCCGAACCAGCGCCTGCACCTGTGGCTGCGCCAGCTCCGACACCGGCGCCTGCTGCTGCCCCGGCACCCACCACCCGCCCAGCCAACCAACAACGCAACGAGCGCAGTGGTGGTGGCGAGCGTAATTCCCGTCCTGCAGCGCGTCCAGCACCTGCTGCCGCGACACCTGCAGCACCAGCAGCTGAAAAAACGGATAAGCCAGCAGACAAAAAAGCCTCACCGAAAAAAGGCCAACCGAATGGTCGTCATGACCATGAAGATGCGAACAAGCGTCGTGGCCTGAAAACCCGTGGTGGCGATGCTGGCAATACCAATGCGTGGAAAGCTAAACGCGGCGGTAAGAACAGCAAAAACAATCAATCCCAAGCGGCACATGCTTTCCAAGCACCGACTGAGCCCGTGGTGCATGAAGTCCTCGTGCCAGAAACCATCAGCGTGGCGGACTTAGCCCATAAGATGTCGGTGAAAGCTGCCGAAGTCATCAAAGTGCTGATGAAAATGGGCATGATGGTCACCATCAACCAAGTGTTAGACCAAGAAACTGCGATGATCGTGGTGGAAGAAATGGGTCACGTCGCGAAGCCAGCAAAATTAGACGATCCAGAGTCGTATTTGGATGATGTCGATGGCGGTCATCATGAACTGGTGTTGGAAGCCCGCGCACCGGTGGTGACAGTGATGGGTCACGTTGACCACGGTAAGACTTCATTGCTTGACTACATCCGCCGCACTAAAGTGGCATCGGGTGAAGCCGGTGGGATTACCCAACATATCGGTGCTTACCACGTTGAAACCCAACGCGGCATGATTACCTTCCTCGACACCCCAGGTCACGAAGCGTTTACCGCGATGCGTGCCCGTGGTGCGAAAGCCACGGATATTGTGGTGTTGGTGGTTGCCGCTGACGATGGCGTGATGCCACAAACAATCGAAGCGATTCACCATGCCCAAGCCGCAGGGGTACCGATCGTTGTTGCGGTGAACAAAATTGATAAGCAAGGCGCCAACCCAGAGAAAATCCGTCAAGAATTGTCTGGTCATGGCGTGGTCCCAGAAGAATGGGGTGGCGAGACTCAGTTCATCGACGTATCGGCCAAACAAGGCATTAACATCGATGGCTTACTCGAAGCCATTCTGTTGCAAGCCGAAGTGTTAGAACTGACGGCAGCCAAAGACGCACCGGCTAAAGGCTTGGTCGTTGAAGCACGGTTGGATAAAGGTCGTGGTGCAGTGTCCACCATCTTGGTGCAATCCGGTACCTTACGCAAAGGCGATGTGCTGTTAGCAGGTTCGGTGTTTGGTCGCGTTCGCGCCATGTTGGACGAAAATGGCAAACCTGTGAACGAAGCAGGGCCATCGATCCCAGTGGAAATTCTCGGTCTGTCCGATGTGCCAACCGCCGGTGAAGATGCGATTGTGCTGACTGATGAACGTAAAGCACGCGAAATTGCCTTGTTCCGTCAAGGTAAATTCCGTGATGTCCGTTTGGCACGTCAACAAGCCGCCAAACTGGAAAATATGTTTGCCCAGATGGCCGAAGGCGAAGTCCGCACCTTGTCGCTGATTATCAAAGCCGACGTACAAGGTTCTTACGAAGCCTTGGCAAGCAGCCTGCAAAAACTGTCCACCGAAGAAGTGCGCGTCAATATCTTGCACTCTGGTGTGGGTGGTATCACTGAATCTGACGTCAACTTGGCGTTGGCTTCACAGGCGGTGATTATTGGCTTCAACACCCGTGCCGATGCACAAGCGCGCAAAGTGGCAGAGAACAACGAAGTCGATATTCGCTACTACAACATCATTTATGATGCGATTGATGAAGTGAAATCGGCCTTGTCTGGCATGTTGGCACCAGAGAAACGCGAGCAAATCTTGGGTACTGCAGAAATCCGTCAGGTGATCTCGGTATCGAAAGTGGGCAATATCGCGGGTTGTATGGTCACCGACGGTATGATTAAGCGCAGTGCACGCGTACGTGTGATTCGTCAAAACGTGGTGATTCACGATGGCGAACTCGACAGCCTGAAACGCTTCAAAGATGACGTAAAAGAAGTGAAACAAGGCTATGAGTGCGGCATGATGCTGAAAAACTTCAACGAGATTATCGAAGGCGACCAACTGGAAGCCTACGAAGTCATCGAAGTAGCTCGTACCCTGTCATAATTGATGACAGCAAAAAACGGCGGGCGTGCAACGTCCGCCGTTTTTCTTTGTCTGTTCCCTTTTGCATCTGAGGAGCGTCCTACTATGGCTCGCAAACATTTTTCCCGTTCCGATCGCGTTGCCGCCCAGCTACAACGTGAACTTGCCGAATTGATTCGTACCGAGGTGAAAGATCCCCGTATGGGTCTGGTCACCATCACCGCAGTTGAAGTCACCCGCGATTATTCCCACGCCAAAGTGTTTTACACGGTGATGAATGCCGATAATTTGGATGACACCCAAGATACCCTGCAACGTGCCGCCGGTTTATTGCGTAGCGGTGTGGCACGCGCCATCAAAATGTTCTCGGTGCCGCAACTGCATTTTGTCTACGACACCTCCGTTGAACGCGGGATGCACTTGCACTCGTTGATTGAAAAAGTGGCACACGATGATGCCTTATTGCCCAAAAACGATGATGACGACAAGGCTGTTTCATGACCAGCGCCGCCTCTGTTGAAAAACCCGGCAAGCGGCCAGTCGATGGTGTGTTATTGCTTGATAAGCCACTGTTACTATCGAGCAATAGCGCACTACAAAAAGCACGTTGGCAGTTTCATGCCCAAAAAGCGGGGCATACCGGTGTCCTCGACCCGATGGCCACCGGCTTATTACCGGTCTGTTTTGGTGAGGCCACCAAGTTTTCTGCTTTTTTGTTAGATGCGGACAAAGGCTACACCGCCACCCTGCGGCTAGGTCAAACCACCACCACCTTTGACACCGAAGGTGACATTGTCAGCGAAAAACCAGTCGAGGTCAGTCAAGCCCAATTGGAAGCGGTACTGGCACAATTTACCGGCCCCATTCAACAGCTACCACCGATGTATTCGGCGTTAAAATTTCAGGGCAAAGCCTTGTACGAGTATGCGCGGCAGGGTATTGAGATTGAACGAAAAACCCGCGATGTAGTGATTCATCACATCACACTGTTGGCGTTTACCGACGATACGGTGGTGTTAGACGTTCAATGCAGTAAAGGCACTTATATTCGTAGTCTCGCCCATGATATTGGGCAGGCACTTGGCTGTGGCGCTCACTTAACCGCCTTACGCCGTACTCGCACTGCAGGGTTTGCGCTTGACCATGCTCTGACCTTAGAACAGTTGGCCGAGATTCCTTTCACAGAACGGCAGGCAGTTTTATTGCCGGTTGATGTGTTAGTACAACATTTTCCAGCACTAACGGCGACAGATGATGAAAAACATCGTTTAACACATGGTCAGCCTGTGCACAGTCCACAAAATAGTGCGATAATGCAAGACTTTCGTTTGTACGACACAAGCGGAATGTTTTTCGGTTTGGGACAGATTCGCGCCGATGGCCAGCTGTGGCCAAACCGATTGCTGGTCAACACCAGCACAGTAGGAGCATAGAGGGGTGATTGGTTGCTCGCTATGCTTGTCCGAGCGCAAGCTCACTGATTATTTGGAGTAATAAAATGGCCATTTCCACCACAAAAAAAGCAGAAATTGTTAAAGATTTCCAACGTGCAGCAGGTGACACCGGTTCTTCCGAAGTGCAAATCGCTCTGCTGACCGCTCGCATCAACGACTTGACACCTCACTTCAAAGCCAACAGCAAAGACCACCACAGCCGTCGTGGTTTGTTGAAAATGGTGAGCCGTCGCCGTAAATTGCTGGACTATCTGAAGCGTAAAGACGCTGATGCTTATCGTAGCCTGATCACCCGTTTGGGTCTGCGTAAGTAATCGCTTGGCCGCTGGTTTGCTGATCTTGCGAACCTGTTTCGGTATCTGCTGTCGATAACGGCGGCTTCCGTAAGGAAGCTGCCGTTGTTTTATGGTATTTTCTCAATGTTTACGACGGGATGAGCCTCTACCCTTGGGGTTGGATCCGACCCTAACGGTAGGGGTTCCCGTTGTCTTCCCAAGCTGTTAACAATTAGGAATCCTCTGTGTTTAATAAAATTACAAAATCTTTCCAATATGGCCGTCATACGGTTACCTTTGAAACCGGTGAAATCGCACGTCAAGCCGGTGGTTCAGTCTTAGTGTCGATGGATGACACTGTGGTGTTGGTCGCCGTGACCGTTGCGCCAGAAGTGAAACCAGGGCAAGACTTTTTCCCACTGACAGTGGATTATCTCGAGCGCAGCTATGCCGCCGGTAAAATCCCTGGTGGTTTCTTCAAACGCGAAGGCAAACAGTCAGAAAAAGAAATTCTTACCAGCCGCCTGATCGACCGCCCAATTCGTCCTTTATTCCCCGAAGGTTTCTTTAACGACGTGCAAATTGTTGCCACAGTGATGTCGTTAAACCCAGAAGTGGATTCAGACATTCCAGCGATGTTGGGTGCCTCTGCGGCCCTGATGTTGGCCGGTGTACCGTTTATGGGCCCAGTCGGTGCCGCACGAGTCGGTTATCTGAATGGCGAATATGTATTAAACCCAACCAAAGCTGAACTGAGCCAAAGCCAAATGGATTTGGTGGTAGCAGGGACAGAAGCCGCCGTGTTGATGGTGGAATCGGAAGCCCAAGAATTGCCAGAAGAGGTGATGTTGGGTGCGGTGGTATTTGGCCATGAGCAAATGCAAGCGGCCATTCGCGCCATCAATGAATTGGCCGACGAAGTCAATCCCGTGTTAGTCCCGTGGACTGCCCCTGCCAAAAACGAAGCTTTGATTCAACAAATTCGTGATTTAGCGGCGGCTGATATTGCGAATGCCTTCCGTATTCGGCAAAAACAAGCCCGCAGCCAAGCCTTAAACGAAGCATGGAGCAAAGTCAAAGCGGCGTTGATTAGCGAAGACACCGACACCTTGTTAGCCAACGAAATCAAAGGCATTTTCAAGAGCCTCGAAGGCGAAGTGGTACGGGGTCAAATTTTGGCTGGCGAACCACGGATTGATGGCCGCGATACGCGCACCGTACGTCCAATCAGCATCCGCACTAATGTCTTGCCACGCGCACACGGTTCGGTGTTGTTCACCCGTGGTGAAACACAGGCTTTGGTGGTTACCACATTGGGTACCAAAACCGATGAGCAAAAAATTGATGCCTTGTCGGGAGAGTATTCCGACCGCTTTATGCTGCATTACAACTTCCCGCCCTACTCCACCGGTGAAACAGGTCGCATGGGCCCGCCAAAACGCCGTGAAATTGGGCATGGCCGCTTAGCAAAACGCGCCTTGGTCGCTGTCTTACCCAATGAAAACGAATTCGCCTACTCGATGCGTGTGGTGTCGGAAATCACCGAATCGAATGGTTCTTCGTCGATGGCGTCGGTGTGTGGTGGCTGCTTGGCATTGATGAGCGCCGGCGTACCGCTGAAAGCGCATGTCGCAGGTATTGCGATGGGTTTGATTTTGGAAGAAAACCGCTTTGCCGTTCTGACCGATATTTTGGGTGATGAAGATCACCTCGGCGATATGGATTTCAAAGTGGCTGGCACTGCCTCGGGTATCACTGCATTGCAGATGGATATCAAAATTCAGGGCATCACTAAAGACATCATGCAAGCAGCGTTAGCACAAGCCAAAGATGGCCGTATGCACATCTTGGGTTTCATGCAAAACGCAATGGAAGCACCACAGGAAATCTCCGACCACGCACCACGTTTATACGTGATGAAGATCAATCCTGATCGTATCCGTGAAGTGATTGGTAAAGGCGGCGAAACGATCCGCACCATCACCAAAGAAACCGGTACCGAAATCAGCATCGCTGAAGATGGCACCATCACCATCGCTTCCGTCAGTGCCGATGGCGCTGAGGCAGCAAAAAAATGGATTGGCCAACTGACCGCTGAAGTGGAAATTGGCAAAATCTACGAAGGTACTGTGGTTAAAATTTTGGATAAGAATGTCGGCGCGATTGTGTCGATTATTCCGGGCCGTGATGGTTTGGTTCACATCAGCCAAATCGCCAACGAACGTATTGCTAACGTCGGTGATTATCTGAAAGAAGGCCAAGTGGTACGCGTGAAAGTGTTGGAACAAGATGATCGCGGTCGTATCCGCCTGTCGATCAAAGAAGCGGCACGCGAAGAAGCTGCAGCAGCGCAAGCTACGGTGACCACCACAGCGGATGTCAGCGAAGCCCATAACGGTTAATTGATGTCACACTGTTAACAGCAAAAACGCCCACAACATCAGTGGGCGTTTTTTTATTTAGCCTTGCAAAGCGTCGCGATTAGTCGCGCAATAAATCATTGATGCTGGTCTTCGCACGTGTTTGTGCATCGACCTTTTTCACAATCACGGCACAATACAGACTGTGCGAACCATCTTTTGCCGGCAAGCTCCCCGACACCACCACCGAGCCAGCAGGAATACGGCCATAGCTGATCTCACCCGTTTCACGATCGAGAATTTTGGTACTTTGACCGATGTAAACACCCATCGAAATCACAGAACCTTCTTCCACAATCACACCCTCGACAATTTCCGAGCGGGCACCGATAAAGCAGTTATCTTCAATAATGGTTGGATTGGCTTGCAATGGCTCTAACACCCCACCAATACCAACACCGCCGGATAAATGCACATTCTTACCAATTTGTGCACAAGAACCCACCGTCGCCCATGTGTCCACCATGGTGTTTTCACCCACATAAGCGCCGATATTGACGTACGAAGGCATTAAGACCACGCCTGGGGCAATAAAGGAACCGTGACGTGCAACCGCAGGCGGCACCACGCGGAAGCCCCCTTCACGGAAATCCTCCTTTGAGTAATCTTCAAATTTAGTTGGCACTTTATCGTAGTAACGTGTCGTGCCAGATTTCATCCGCTCGTTGTTGTGGGTACGGAAATACAATAACACGGCTTTTTTCACCCACTGGTGTACTTTCCATTCACCGTTGATTTTTTCCGCTACCCGCAATTTGCCATGGTCCAACTCATTGATGACTTGCGAAATAGCAGAGATTTGGTCATCAGAAGCAGTTTGTGGCGTCAATTCGTTACGATGCTCCCACATATGCTCAATCACCGTTTCTAATGGGTGATGGTGGCCGGGAGTGATATGAATGGCGACACTCATGGTCGTATCCTTTCTTAACAAATCAGAAAAAACAGTCGCACCCTAGTGCGACTACAGAGCTTGATTACAACGTTGTTTGCACAAAATGGCGAATACGCTGTGCGGCTTCGACACACTCAGCCAAAGGTGCAACCAAAGCAATACGGATAAAACCTTGACCAGGGTTACAACCGGCTGCGTTGCTGCGCGCCAAGAAACTGCCAGGGAGAACCGTCACATGCTCCTGTGCAAACAAATCACGAGCAAAAGCCACATCATCGCCTGAAGGCACCCGCGCCCATAAGTAAAAACCGGCTTCAGGCAAAGCGGTGTCCAACACTTCAGCCACAATCGGTGTCACCGCTTGGAATTTTTCACGATAGGCAGCACGGTTGTCTTCAACGTGTTGTTCATCTTGCCATGCGGCTACGCTAGCCTTTTGTACCGTTGGGCTCATGGCTGCACCATGATAAGTACGATAGAGCAAAAAGGCTTTCAAATAAGCGGCATCGCCGGCAACAAAACCCGAGCGTAAGCCTGGGGCATTCGAGCGTTTTGATAAGCTGGTAAAAGACACCAAACGCCGGTAATCAGTTCGGCCCAGTTGCACTGCCGCCTGTAAGCCGCCTAAAGGGGGTTCTTGCTGCCAAATTTCGGAGTAACACTCATCCGAGGCAATCACAAAACCATAGCGATCAGATAAAGCAAACATGGCTTCCCAATCCTCCAGCGTCATCACCGCACCCGTTGGATTACCCGGGGAACAGACAAAAACCAGTTGTGTGCGCTGCCAAATGGCTTCGGGGACTTCCGACCAATCGGGTTGGAAACGCCGTTGCGGTTCACAATTCAGATAAAAAGGCTCGCCACCGGCTAACAGCGTTGCCCCTTCATAAATTTGATAAAAAGGATTCGGCAACAACGCCACTGGTTTTTCACCAGACGGCAGCGGTTGCAGCGCAATTTGCGTAAAAGAAAACAGGGCCTCGCGACTGCCGCATACCGGTAATATTTCTGTGGCAGGCTTAGGGCGTGGAATGGCATAACGAGCAGCCAACCAATCAGCACAGGTTGCCCGCAGCTCATCACTGCCTTGGGTTGCAGGGTATTGCGCTAAACCAGACAGTGCATCAACCAATGCGTGGCGAATGCAATCTGGGGTAGGGTGTTTAGGTTCTCCAATCGATAAATTAATTGGGGATCGCTCTGGATTCGGGGTGATGCCGGCGAAAAGTTCGCGTAATTTCTGAAACGGATAAGGTTGCAATAAATCAAGCGCAGGATTCATGTCTGATGCAGCCCACTCATTAAAGTAAAGGGACGCATCTTACCCCAAATTGTGTTGTGCTTTGAGCCCAAAGCGCACACAAAACCAAGAAAAGAAAAACGGTGGACGATCATCGTCCACCATTGCAACGGGTTTTACCCAATGCGTGGAAAGCCTTGGGGTTCAGCCCGAGGTCAAGAGCGCGGACGCCGAAGGTGTCCAACGGGGTTTTGTTACTATTTAATGTGCTGTAGAATCTCCAGCACACAGCTCAAATTAAAGTGCCATTAGGCAGTGAGTTGTGAGTAAGGAACCCATCAACCCAAACATGCTTGTGCTGCGGCATCAAACCCGCTAGCAGTCCGAAAGGTAGGGCAAGTTTGCGAATAAGAGAATGGATTTGCAACGAATGCGGTGCAGTACACGACCGCGATACCAATGCGGCAAAAAACATTCTCGCGGCGGGACTTCGCCGTCTTGCAGAAGGAATCCCCGCTCTTTAGGGCGGGGAGGAAGTCAAC
>NZ_ATVC01000068.1 GCF_000420525.1 Aquaspirillum serpens DSM 68 | reverse complement strand
TTATGTTGACAGCAACAAAGGCAACGAGATCAGCACTTCCATTCTGGACGCTGTGACCAATGACGCTGCAACCGTGACCACCGCTATCGAAAGCCTGACCGGTACCACCGGCGGTAACGAAGCAGGTGCAGACCGCGTGTTGACCACTGCTCAAGACATCTTGACTGGTACCGCTGGTAACGACAACTTCCGCGCAGTGGCTGGTGCCAACACTGGTAACCAAGACCAAACCACCCTGAACAGCTCCGACATCATCGACGGCGCTGCAGGTAACGACACCTTGATCGTTAACTTGGTTAACGGCGGCGCAGCAGCCAACTACGGCGGCGGTGCTCGTATCAAGAACATCGAAACCCTGAAACTGGGTACCAACAACAACGCCACCTTTGACTACAACGTCAACCAAGGTCAAAACGAAATCACTGACGTGACCACCATCGTTGCTGACCAAATTAACACCGGCGAAACTCTGACCATTCGCAACTTGGTTCGTGACGCTGCTGACAAAGCATTGCCAACCCTGTCTTGGATCAACGACAGCACCGCAGTGAACGGCTTGGCTGGTACTGTTAACGCGGCTTACCGTGCTGCTGCTGTGTCCGGTACTGATGACGAACAAGCAATCAACCTGACCAACGTTCGCGCTGGTACCTTGAACATCAATGCTGGTATCGAAAAAGCAGTTGTTGCTTCGACCGGCACCAGCACCAACTCCATCGCTACTATCGACAGCATCACCGGCACCAACACCACACTGAAAGAAGTGGTGATCAATGCTGAAGCGACTGCTGCTTTGGGCGAAGGCCGCATCATCTCTACCGCTGCTGGTACTCGTGGTCTGGAAGTGGCTCGCACACCAGCTAACGACAACACACAACACGTTTCTTTCGTGAACGTTGGTTCCGCAGTGACCAAAGTGGACGCTTCTGGCTCCAAAGGTAACGTGAACGTTGCCTTCACCGACACAGCAACCGCAGTGGCCAACACCTTTATCGGTGGCGAAGGCAACGATCAAGTTGTGGTGAACGGTGGTAACGACAATCTGTCCGGTGGCAAAGGTAACGACACCTTTATCTTCAACCAGACCAACACTTCCGCTAACGGCACCTTCTTCAACAACAGCGACACCATCGACGGTGGCGAAGGTACTGATACCATTCAAATCGATTACGCTGGCACAGCTGCGCTGGGCCAAGTTGTGATCCAAACTTCCGAATGGTTGAACAGCAAAGGTTTGGATGCATTAGACCTGCGCGCACAAAACACCCGCGTTCAATTAGACGACGCTTTTGTTGGCCGTGCTGATGCTGGTTCTTTTGAAGTGATCACCAACAAGATCGTTCAAAACGATTCCACCACTTCTGTTGCTGACGAAGCCAACAGCCGTCACCAAATCGATCTGACCACTGTGACCGCTTCTCGTGCAGTGAAAGTGACCGGTGGTGAAGGTCGTGAAACTGTGATCGTGACCGATGCACTGAACGGTATGCAAACCCTGAGCGGTGGCAACGGTTTGGACGTGTTGGTTGTGAAAAATGGCGCGACTTTGACTGGCCAAGACTTGGAAAACGTGTCTGGCTTCAACGTGATGAACTTGGTAAAAACCAGCGCAAATGCTCAGTCGTTCCAAATCGACTTGACTGCTGACTTCTTGACCAAGGCGATTGATGCTAACGCAGCAGCAGGTACTTCGGTAAACACTGCTAACCTGTTCCGTATCGTGACTGACGGTGCTGATGCTTTTGGTAACAGCTTGTCTGGTGTACAAGACATCGGCACTGGCGATACCATCAACCTGACGATTGATACCACTGGTCTGACCGCTGGTAGCGGCGCGATCAATGTGAATGATCTGTTGGCAACTGCCGCTGCAGTGAATATCCGCAACGCATCTGGTCAAGCTTTGGTTACTAAAGCGGCTGGTGTGGGTGGTGCGATTACTGTTGCTGCAACCGCAGGTAACATCTTCACTGCAGCAAATGCGACTGCGACTGCTGATGCTGCTTACACCACAACAGCTGCAGCAAGTGTTGGTTCTTTAACAACCTCCGGTCAAGCTTCGACTGGCGGCGGTGCAGCTCCTGCAACTGGTAACACCTTCACCCTGACTGCAGGTCAGGATATCGTGACCTCGACCTCGACCAACCTGGCTGCTCAGCCTGGCGTGTTCTTCAGTACCGGCAACGACACCGTCACCGGTGGTGCTGGCCTGTTGAACGCCAACGACATTCTGGTTGATGCTTCCACGACCGATGCCGACGTTCTGAATGGTCAGCTGGTTGGCGCCATTACTCCGACCAACTGGACCAACATTGAAACGCTGAACTTCGAAATGTTGGGTGATACCACTGGCTTTACTAATACAACCGGCGTTAGCTTGGCTGGTGCGAATGGTTACAAAACGATCGGTGTTTCCGGTGTTGGCCGTACTGCACATCTGGACGATGTGCGTAGCGGCACGACGGTTAACGTCAACTCCGCAATGACCGTTGGTGTTGATATGCTGACCGACGTTGCCACTGACACCCTGACCGTGAATCTGAATGGCGTTACCGGCGCAACTCTGGACGTAAGTGGTGGTACAAATGACATCAATGTTCTGACAATCAACAGCAACACGTCAGCCAACACCGCTAATATCACTATGACAGCTGGTCAATTCGGTACGGCTGCAACTGATCAAATCACTATCGGTGGTTCGCAAAACCTGACACTGACTGCAGCAGACAACCTGCTGACTGCACAGCGTATCAATGCCACCACGAATACCGGCGTAGTTACCCTGTCCAGCAACACTGCTGGTGCAGCAACGATCAATGCCAACCTGATGACCGGTGTCGATGCATTCACGTTCGCAACTTCGAATAACACGGTTACTCTGCAAAACCTCGCTAACAACGCTGGTGGTACTGCTGTTAATCTGTCCGCCGCTGTGACGACGTTGAACCTGTCTGCTCGTGAAGCGGGTGGCGTGGTTAACGTGACTGCATCGAACGACATTGACAACGTAACAGTCAACGCAGGTTCGGCTTCACTTGCCACCATCAACCTGAACACCGGTACGGGTACTAACTTCACCGGCGGCTTGACGGTTAATCTGGCAACCATTGGCGGTAACACCCCGACACTGAATCTTTCTGGCGCTGGTGCTGCGAGCACATCGCAGGCGATCACGCTGACGGCTGGTAACTTCAATGCATCTGGCTTTACTGTCAATGCAGCGGCTGCTACCGAAGGTCTGACCATCAACGGCGCTGCGACTGGCACGATCATCACTGACTCGGCTAAGAATGACACGATCACTGGCGCTGCCGGTAATGATGTGATCAATCTGACGACGGGTGGTAATGATCAGGTTCGCTTTGCTCATGATGGGGCAGCCAATGTGGATACTGTGAATGGTTTCACGGTTGGTGCGGCTACAACAACGGCAAACAATGACTTCATTGGCTTAACTGCTGGTGCATTTACTGGATCAGGCCTTGAAGCAACTACCTTTGCCACAGGTGCCATTGCAGCAACCGCTGCGGGGGTTGTGACTGTATATAACCAAGCAGTTAATACCAACGCGAACTTGGCTGCGAACACTAGCCAAGTTATGAAACTGACCAGTGTGGTGTCTACTAGCTGGGCTACTGCAATGGGTACAAGCTCGTTGAATGTAGCAGACGGTGCAGTCGTAACCGCCATCTTCTTTGACGCTACGAATGGTCAGGCAGTAGTGGGTATCGTCAATACCGAAACCGACAATGCAGCCGGTGACGTTCTGACATCTGCTGATACGTTCGTGGAAATCGCTCGCATCGGTATGACCGCCGCTGATTACGCCAACTTCGGCACCAACCAGATCCTGTTCTTCTAATCTGGAAAGCCCGGTAGGGTGGGCACGTTTCTGTGCCCACCATATCGGTGAATGTTGGAATGCCGGTTGTTTGGCAACCCAACATAACCGACAACGGCAAACGGCAAAACACCGCCGTACGTAATCCCGAACCGCCTCGCCCTTGATTGGGTGGGGCGGTTTTTTTTACCCCTCCCCCTGAAATCAGGGGGAGGCTGGGTGGGGGTCAAAACCCGTGCTTACCCTACTCTGTGGGTTGATACTGCAATCGGGTGCAATTTCTAACTTTAAATTGACTTTGGGTTATTTCTATGGTATAAAAAACTCGACGTAAAGCCGGCGTAAGCCCGGTAGGGTGGGCACGTTTCTGTGCCCACCACATGCTCTGGGTAGCCCGGTAGGGTGGGCACGTTTTTGTGCCCACCACATGCTCTGGGTAGATGCTTGAAGTAATCGAAACCCCGTCCTTCGAAAGATGGGTGGGGTTTTTTAGTTAAGGAGGAGACAAATGCCAACGATTACCTGCAGTAATGATGAGTGTGGAGCAGAGATTGAATTTGATCTAACTCAGCTTGAAGTTGAGCAATCAGAACCGTCCGGAAATCATACGATCCAATACTCCGGCTTTGGAGAAATTGTGTGCAAAGCGTGTTCTACAGTGACGGAAGTCAACTGTGTTTGGGATCAGGTAAATGACACCGGTGAGGTTCTATCGATAGATTTCATTTGAAGCTCGGTAGCCCGAGCACGTTTCTGTGCTCGCCGCATCAGATTTACATTTTTTGGTCGAATTTTTTTTTAGTTATTTTTTCTTAATTTTTTAAAAGTGCAAGGTTTATTATAGAAATTTTTTAAAAAGGCTTTTATTATGGCACAATTCTTATGTCGAGTATGCGATAACAGTTCAGGTTGGGTATTCCCAACAGGGTCAGCAAGAGAAACGATATCTTCACATTATGGGAATTTTGGGTTTGCTTATGAGGAATGGAACTTCAATCCTGGTTTGCTTAAAAATGGTTGGCAATATGGATGGCTGGAAGCATTTAATCCCGGTCCCGGAAAAAGACTGATTGCCCCTGGTCCGCATGACATTCTGCTCTATGTTTGGAGAGGCGGCGCAGCATTTGCTATTGGTAGAATTAATAAATGTGAAAAGCTGAATGTGGGTGTAGGCATTGTTTATCCACATGCTTTTGTGGCCCAAGCCAATGCAGCAGGAGCTTCCATCAAGGCACTTGTATCAGGTTGGAATGTTACGCCTGTTGTGCGCCATCCAAGAATGCAGACTTATTCTCAGATACCTCGTGCTAACATGAGATTTTCACTCGAAAACGCTAATTTATTAAATTTTCATATTCCAATACCAATTAACTACACCAGATATGGTGGACTTCTAGTAACACCCAACAGTCAACTATCTCAAATTTGGAATATGGTACCTTAGGTTGGGCACGTTTCTGTGCCCACCAAATCGGTGAACGTTGGAATGCCGGTTGTTTGGCAACCCAACATAACCGACAACGGCAAACGGCAAAACACCGCCGTATGTAACACCGAACCGCCTCGCCCTTCATTGGGTGGGGCGGTTTTTTACATAAAAGGAGCTTCGTAGGTTGGGTTGCGTACAACCCAACGCTGTGCTGAAACTTGAAAATTTATAAATTTCTTTTAAACAAGGACGGTTATGGCAAAAATTTACTTAATTACAGGCTTTAATAATTGGGGTAAAACACACCTCATTCAGGGTATTTTTAATAAAAAAAAGTTTTTTGGAGGTTGTCCTTCTGTATTTTCGGGAAAAAATTTTTGTGTTGTACCTCAATCCAATGATGATTTAGGTCAAGCTGGTTACATAACCGCATACCAAAACAGGATAAATGCGCTTGGCGGAAATGGGCATCATGTAACCCATGTTGTTTCTGCATTCTGTCCAACACGCGAGCCAAAAAATGACTCATTGGCTATTATTCAACAACTGTTTAACAACGATCAGGTGTTCTTGATACCCATAGAATATAAATGGTGTGGGCACGCCAAGCTTCAGCTGAAAGAAATTGCTAATTATTTTGCACCTGTAACAAATTTACAGATTCATCCTATTTCTCAGCCAAATCCTAGTCTTGTACTCCAAGATTTAAGAAAATTGTTGCCACCGCTTTTGTGAAAAAGCCCGGTAGGGTGGGCACGTTTCTGTGCCCACCACATCGGTGAACGTTGGAATGCCGGCTATCTGGCAACCCAACAAAACCGACACCGGCAAACGGCAAAACACCGCCGTACGTAACACCGAACCGCCTCGCCCTTAATTGGGTGGGGCGGTTTTTTTTATTCCCCTCGGCGGCGTGGGTTTCGTGGGCACAAAACCGTGCCCACCCTACTTTGTGTGGGGATTGCATGGGCATAAAATCATCCTCACCGATCTGACCGTATCAAATGATGCCATGCCACAATATCGACGTTTCTCCATCGCCGGTGGAACCTACTTTTTCACGGTGGTCACCTATCGCCGCCGCCCAATTTTATGCGATGCACCGGTGCGCGCTGCTTTACGCAACGCCATCCAAACCGTACGCGCCCGCTATCCATTTACTATCAACGCTTGGGTATTATTGCCCGATCATCTGCATTGCCTATGGACCTTGCCGCCGGATGATGCGAACTTTGCCAAACGGTGGGCATTGATCAAACGCCATGTTTCGATGACCTGCGCTGGTGAATACCATCGCCCCGATTGGATGACGGCCTCAAAATTGAAACATCGTGAATCGACCTTTTGGCAACGGCGATATTGGGAACATTGCATCTACTCGGAAACGGATTTTACCAATCACCTGAATTACATTTATATCAACCCTGTAAAACATGGTTTGGTATCCCGTGTTTCTGATTGGCCCTACTCAACCTTTCACCGTGACGTTAAAAATGGACTTTATCCATTGGATTGGGCTGGGGGGATGGATGACGATGACCTGTCCGTCGGGGAACCTACTTGATCACATAAACATGATTGTTTTTGGTGGGCACAAAACCGTGCCCACCCTACTTTGTGGATTGCGCGGGCATATCCCTGTGCCCACCAAATCGGTGAACGTTGGAATGCCGACTGTTCGGCAATCCAACAAAACCGACACCGGTAAACGGCAAAACACCGCCGTACGTAACACCGAACCGCCTCGCCCTTGATTGGGTGGGGCGGTTTTTTTTATTCCCCTCGGCGGCGTGGGTTTCGTGGGCACAAAACCGTGCCCACGCTACTTTGTGGGGAGCACCTGCCCACTACACCTCGCCGTCTTGCAGAAGGAATCCCCGCTCTTTAGGGCGAGGAGGAAGTCAACCGTGAGCACGATGATCAGCTGTTGCTATATCCCAATATGGGACTATAATAACCGCATGAACATCGTTGCCGTCAAATTTCTCCGTGCCTTCTGGGAACAGCACCCAGATGCTGAGCAGCCACTCAAGTCCTGGGTTGATGAGACTAAGAAGGCCGCGTGGACGCAACCTGCCGATATCAAAGAGCAGTATCGAAGTGCGAGTATCCTCAAAAATCGCCGCGTGGTGTTCAACATCAAAGGCAACGACTACCGGCTGGTGGTCTCAGTTGCCTACCACTACCAAGCGGTCTATGTGAAGTTCATCGGCACCCACAAAGAGTACGATGCCATAGACGCCGAAACCGTAGAGATGGAGGTCTGACATGGACATTCGCCCGATCCGTACCGAAGAGGACTACAAAGCTGCGCTGCGCGAAGTTTCGGCCTACTTCGACAACGAACCGACCCCCGGCACCCCTGATGGTGACCGCTTTGAAATTTTGCTGACGCTCGTTGAAGTCTACGAGGCTAAGCACTATCCGATTGAACTTCCCGACCCGGTCGAAGCCATCAAATTCCGTATGGATCAGGCTGGGCTAACGCCCAAAGATTTGGTGCCTATGATCGGTCGCCTGAATCGGGTCTATGAGATCCTCAATCGCAAGCGCCCGCTGACGCTGAACATGATTTGGAAGCTGCACGAGAAGCTGGGCATTCCTGCAGACTGCCTGATCCAGCCGCCAAAGGTGAAGCTGGTTGCCTAGCCCGGTAGGATGGGCACGTTTCTGTGCCCACCACAGCGGCAAAACGGCAAAACACCGCCGTACGTAATACGAACCGCCTCACCCTTAATTGGGTGGGGCGGTTTTTTTTTCGGGGATGTGATTGGTAATGGGTTTGGTGGGCGAAAAACTTGACCATCAAAGGGCAGGTACAGAGGCCTGCCCCTACATACGGTAACAGCGCTGATCAACCCTCGAAAATATCCTCTAACCGCTGCGCCTGCGTTAACGATACCCCCCACTGCTGCAACTGCTCCGGCGTCGCCGCCCGTAACCGCGACAACACCCAATCCGGTAGTGGCTGACCAAACCGTGCCTCGATCAATGTTCGGAGGAGAGTTTGCATGGCTTGTATGCCTTCTTCCCTGCCTTCTTCTCTGCCTTCTTCCCGTGCAGTAATGATGTCAGTGTTGTAATCCCACACCGCCCGTTCTCGCGCCAATGCCCGTAACCGTTCTTCCTTGGTTTGGCTCATTTGCTCTAGGGATTGCAAGACAGTCATTACCGGTGTGTGTGTCAGCTGTGCCATGATGTGTTGCTCCTGCCAGTGTTCAAACAGATCGACCCAGTTCTTTAATGCTGTTGGGGCCAGTTGGAGGCGGTCGGCTTTGTCTAATTCCAGAATATCAATTTGCTGTGCTTTGGTGAGGACAACATCGGGAATATGTTGATCGCGCAGTTCAAACCGCCATGAAGCTTGTTCTGGATGTTCAGGGAATAAATCAAAATCCAGTAGATGAATACAAATCACATGCTTCATCTCGCGATAGGATTGACCGCTTTCTAACTGTTCGCTGATAAGACGCGAACTGTAATACAAGCTTCGCTCTCCCCAATACGTCTGTTTCCGCACCTGAATTTCAATATTGTATTGCACGCCAAAGCCATCTTTGGCCAAGACATCCAACACGATTTCTTTGGCGTGGAGGTCTTCACCGGAGATATTGGGATTAAGAATATCGGTGATGGTAATCGGCGGTTGATCGTAGCGGATGCTATTGATCAAATCAGACAGCAATTCGGGTGACTGGGCAAAGAGACGTTTGAAAATGTAATCGTTCTTCGGGTCGAGCAGCGGCAGCATGATGGGAGTGGGGCTGAGGGTAACAGCTGATTGTAGCTTGTGAGCAATAAGCCGAATACACCGAACTGCCCTTGATTGGGTGGGGCGGTTTTTTTACCCCTCGGTGAAGCAGCGAGAAGTTGGATACAAAGGCAAGATTAAGTTATACTTTAATATAACTTAATGGATAGGAGCGGTTCATGCACACGACAAGTTTACGTAAGGTTGGCGGTTCGGTCATGTTGGCCGTGCCCCCTGCTTTTCTTGACCAACTGCATCTACACGCCGGTGTGACGGTAGGGCTTGCGATCGACCATGGCTGTCTGGTGGTTAATCCGAATCCACGGCCACATTACACGCTCGAAGAGTTGCTTGCTCAGTGTGATCCCAATGCTGAGATCTCGGCGGAAGATCGTGAATGGCTTGAGGCACCTGCGGTTGGTGGCGAGCTGTTGTGATGGAGCGAGGTGATATTTATCTCGTTTCACTTGATCCGACATCAGGTCACGAGCAACAGGATACTCGCCCTGTGCTGGTGGTATCACCGACAGCGTTTAACCGGCTAACACGAACGCCCGTCGTATTGCCGATTACCAGTGGCGGCAATTTTGCTCGCACAGCGGGTTTTGCTGTTTCTCTTATAGGATCGGGTACACAAACGACTGGCATCGTGCGCTGCGATCAACCCCGCGCACTCGATATTGATTCGCGCCACGGCCGCAAACTTGAAAGCGTACCGCAGTCTGTGCTTGACGAGGTACTCGCCAAAATTGCGCCGATCTTTAATTAAAGCCCGGTAGGGGGGCACGTTTCTATGCCCACCAAATCGGTAAACGTTGGAATGCCGACTATCTGGCAACCCAACAAAACCGACACCGGCAAACGGCAAAATATCGCCGTACGTAACACCGAACCGCCTCGCCCTGAATTGGGTGGGCGGTTTTTTGACACACGGCACCACGAGCAATAAAAATACGATTGTATCCTACAAACGTTACCGCCGGATGACATGTGAGGAAGCGATTGGGGCGTAGTGGGGCGGGTAATGTAATGAAGTATTTGTGGTTTTTTTGCCGTGATGAGTCCCCCACGGTATTTTTCCGTCTTGAGCAGGCGTGTTTTCATGCTTGCCTGTTCGACGAGAAGCAGGAGTCGTAAATGACCGTCGTAAAGCGCATTCTCTGCCTCGCTAATTCAAAGAAGATGTCCGGCCGTTGCATAGCCGGGCGGGAGGTGCTGGCTACTGGTCCCGGTCCTTGGATCAGACCTGTCAGTGGGAGGCCGACCGAGGAAGTCTCCGAAGACGAGCGCCAATACCAGGACGGCAGCGACCCGCGAGTGCTCGACATCATCGATGTTCCGTTGATCCGGCATCAGCCGCACGCCTGCCAGACGGAGAACTGGTTGCTCGATCCTGGTGACGATTGGACGAAGGTCCGTCAGGTCGGTTGGGTAGAGCTCCAGCGCTATGTCGAGAATCCGGCGACCCTGTGGACGAATACTCGCAGCACGTACAACGGCGCGAACGACGAGATTCTTCAAGCCGATGCAGATGCATTGCCGAACTCCCTCTTCCTGATCCATGTCCCCTCTTTAGAGCTGAGGGTATTTGCGCCCGGGGAGGCGTTTGGAAACTCCAATCGCCGTGTCCAGGCTCACTTTCAGTATCGTGGCATAGAGTATGCGCTTTGGGTGACCGATCCGGTCATCGAACACGAATACAAAACGCGATCTGATGGAACGTACATGATCGGTGAATGCTGCCTCTGTATAAGCCTCGGGGAGCCCTTGCAGAAACAGAACGGAGAATCATGCCGATACAAGCTAGTGGCTGCAGTGATCCAACGTGAACGGGTACGGCCATGAGCAGTCCAATAACTGTCTATACCGTAGGCCATTCCAATCACACGATCGATAACTTTCTCGATCTTCTCGAACGGAACGGCGTTACCGCCTTAGCAGATGTTCGCTCTAGTCCGTTTAGTCGCCATAACCCGCAGTTCAACAAGGACGTCCTGTCGGCCGAGTTGAAGAAGCGCGGCATTGCTTACGTCTTCGTCGGCAAAGAACTGGGCGCTCGATCAGACGACCTCTCCTGTTACGAAGGCGGTAAGGTCCGCTATGGTCGCTTGGCCAGGACCTCGATCTTCAAGACCGGCATCGAACGTGTGTTGACCGGTGCGCAGAAGTATCGCATCGCCCTGATGTGTGCGGAGAAGGAACCACTGGACTGCCACCGCACCTTGTTGATCAGCCGTGCTTTGGAGCAGCGCGGGGTGTCCATCGTTCATATCCTCGCGGACGGAAGTACCGAAACGCATGCACAGACCATGTCCCGGCTGCTCGATTTGGTCGGACTTCCGCAGGAAGACATGTTTTATAGCCGGGATGAGCTTATAGCTAAGGCTTGTGAGTTGCAAGAAGAGAAAATTGCGTACGTTGACGAGTCCCTCGCCGAGCAGAAGTGATCATGAAGCTGTTTACCATCGGGTTCACCAAAAAGTCGGCGGAAGCCTTTTTCACCAAGCTGAAGCTTTCCGGGGCGAAGCGGGTCGTGGATGTCCGCCTCAACAACGTCTCTCAGCTGGCGGGGTTCGCCAAACGCAATGACTTAGAGTTCTTCCTGCGCGAGATTTGCCATATGGACTACGTCCATGTGCCAGAGTTGGCCCCGACGCAGGACATTCTCGACGAGTACAAGAAGAACAAGGGTGACTGGGCCGTATACGAGCAGAAGTTTCTGGAGTTGATGCGCAAGCGGGAGATCGAAAAGAGGGTTGACCCCGCCGTGATCGCGGACGGTTGCCTACTCTGCAGCGAGGACAAGCCGCATCATTGTCACCGACGGCTTGTCGCCGAGTACCTCAAGTCACATTGGGGCGACGTTGAGGTTTTCCACATCATATGATCGAAGGTCCAAAGTCACAGACTACCCACACGTGCCGCATGCCGAATGAGTGGCACATTTATTGCCGAGCAAGCTGGCATTGGCTCACGTCGCTTCTACGCGCGCCGCTGGATTCAGCCCGTAGCCCTCGCGCTTGAGGGCCTCATTCAACGTCATTCGCGACACCCCGAAGTGCCGCGCGACCTCTGCCTTGGTGATCGTCGGATCCATGAGCATCGCCGCGGCCTTGCGCACGTCCGCTTTGCTCATCTTGGGCTTGCAACCCAACACTGCACCAAATCGGTGAACGTTGGAATGCCGGCTATCTGACAATCCAACAAAACCGATACCGGCAGACGGCAAAACACCGCCGCACGTAACACCGAACCGCCTCGCCCTTAATTGGGTGGGGCGGTTTTTTTTATTCCCCTCGGCGGCGTGGGTTTCGTGGGCACAAAACCGTGCCCACGCTACATCTCGGTGGATGCGCTACGCTTATCCGCCCTAGGGTAGAGCAATAGAAGGGGGGCTTTTATGCTACAATAACCATAAGGCTAATTAACCCATACGAGGATACGCCATGCAAGCAATCACCTTTGAAGCTGATATTGTGAGCGAATTTCTGCGTATTCCCAATTTTGAGCAGTTAAAGAATAAACACGTCAAAGTGGTCATTGAGGCAAGTGAAACGCAAATCAGTGATATTGACAGCTGTTTTGATCGTTTTCATTATGACCTAGCTTCACAACCATTTAATCGGGACGAAGCCAATGCACGCTAAGGTGTTTGCAGATACAAATATTATTCTGTATCTACTATCCGATGACATCACTAAAAAAACACGTGCTAAACAAATACTCAGCAATAGACCTATCATCTCGCTTCAAGTTGCTAATGAGTTTACTAATGTGTGTATTAAAAAACTAAAATTGACTCCAGATGAATTATTATCATCTCTAAAAATAATTGAAAAATATGCTGTATTTGTACCTTTCGGTTTAGCAACCATTCATCAAGCGATTGAACTACAAACACGCTATAAACTGCAATACTACGACAGTCTGATTGTTGCTACTGCTTTAGAAAATGATTGTGATATTCTGTATTCTGAAGATATGCAGCATGGGATGCTAATTGATGAAAGAATGAGATTGGTAAATCCATTTCTGTAATTATTTCTTATGTATGAAGTGACCACGTTTCCGTACCCACCACATCGGCAAACGGCAAAACACCGCCGTATGTAATCCCGAACCGCCTCGCCCTTAACTGGGTGGGGCGGTTTTTTTTACCCCTCCCCC
>NZ_ATVC01000067.1 GCF_000420525.1 Aquaspirillum serpens DSM 68 | reverse complement strand
ACTTGCAGCTTGAAATTCGTGTCAAATACCCTGCGCCCTTGTTTCATCACCATTCCTCCAAAACCTTCTTCATCCCCCTATCTTACTGTCCGCTGACATTAGACCATTACAGTTTTTTGGAAAAAGAAAACCCTCTGCATTGTTTGGGAGCAGAGGGTTTTCTTTTTTTAGGATTAGCTGAGTAAGCGTTGTAGGTATTGGCCGTAGCCATTCTTTGCTAAGGGTGCGGCTAGGGTGGCTAGTTGGGCATCGTCAATCCAACCACTGCGCCAAGCAATTTCTTCCGGACAGGCGACTTTGAGGCCTTGGCGGTGTTCGATCGTGGCAATAAATTGGCTTGCTTCTAACATCGACTCATGGGTACCGGTGTCTAACCAAGCATAGCCACGTCCCATCACCTGCACATCGAGCTGTTT
The DNA here is from genome assembly GCF_000420525.1 of Aquaspirillum serpens DSM 68. Classification (GTDB taxonomy): domain Bacteria; phylum Pseudomonadota; class Gammaproteobacteria; order Burkholderiales; family Aquaspirillaceae; genus Aquaspirillum; species Aquaspirillum serpens. The sequence continues at coordinate 12,991 of NZ_ATVC01000067.1, read as the reverse complement.
TTCCTGCAAATACACAGCATTGACATCGGTAATTTCCAATTCACCGCGTGCCGAGGGGTGAATCGATTTTGCAATCTCAACGACACGGTTATCGTAGAAATATAAACCGGTCACTGCATAGCGCGATTTAGGTTGTTTCGGTTTTTCTTCGATACTGATGGCGTGTCCAGCAGCATCAAATTCAACCACCCCATAACGCTCAGGATCGTTGACCAAATAGGCAAAAACGGTGGCGCCTTGTTCTTGCTTGGCTGCCGAGGTCAACAGCCCAGTGAAATCATGGCCATAGAAAATATTATCGCCCAAGACCAAGGCACAGCTGTCTTGGCCAATAAAAGATTCACCAATAATAAACGCCTGCGCCAAACCGTCAGGGCTTGGTTGAACTGCGTATTGCAGTTGAATACCCCATTGGCTGCCATCGCCTAATAATTGTTGAAAGCGTGGCGTGTCCTGTGGTGTCGAGATAATCAAAATCTCACGAATCCCCGCCAACATTAAAGTGGTCAGCGGATAGTAAATCATCGGCTTGTCGTAAATCGGTAACAGCTGTTTTGAAACAGCAATGGTGGCGGGATAGAGTCGGGTGCCAGAGCCACCGGCCAAAATAATCCCTTTGCGAGTTGTCATGGTGGTTTCCAAAATCGTTATTGTCGCAGAAGTGAGTGGACGACCGCCGGCAAGGCTTGCGACCACGACGGTAGATAAATACCGTAGTGTTGTTGCAGTCGTTGGCAGTCGAGGCGGCTGTTTGCTGGGCGTGGTGCTGGTACCGGATATTCACTGCTTGGAATCGCCGCAATCGCGTCGGCATTCAATGCCAAGCTTGCCCCTTGCTGTTGTGCCAATCGAACAATTTCACAGGCAAAAGCATGCCACGATACCGCACCGCTGGCAGTCAGATGAAATAGGCCAAATTCCGCCTGCTCCGGACGTTGCCACAGTTGTCGCAGCACTGCCGCTGTGACATCAGCAATCAGCGAAGCAGCAGTCGGCGCACCAATTTGATCGGCTACCACAGACAAGGTATTGCGTTCACGCGCAAGGCGTAAAATGGTACGGACAAAATTGCCACCAAAATCACCATACACCCAACTGGTACGGAAAATCAGGGCTTTGGCCGCCGATGCCAAAATTGCTTGTTCACCTGCCAATTTGCTGCGGCCATAGACAGATTGCGGAGCAGTGCTATCGCTTTCGCGATAGGGTGCACTGTGTTGTCCATCGAACACATAATCAGTTGAATAATGCACTAACACCGCACCGAGTGCGGCACAGGTTTCAGCCATCACCTGTGGCGCAGTGGCATTGACCGCAAAGGCCGCCTCAACTTCGCTTTCTGCTTTATCAACCGCCGTCCATGCTGTGGCATTGACAACGATATCAGGGGCCAGATCGATCAGGGTCTGCCGGAGGGCTGCGCTGTCACTGATATCAAGCTGCAGTCGTGTCAGACTATGTAACTCACCAACACAGGCGAGGGCGCGTTGTAATTCATGCCCCACTTGACCATTGGCACCCAACAACACAATACGGGGAAAATTATTCGGCATACTGTTTCCCTAGCCACTCACGGTAGGCGCCACTTTGTACTTTCTCTACCCATTCCGGATGGGATAAATACCATTCCACTGTTTTACGAATGCCGGTTTCAAAGCTTTCCTGTGGTGTCCAGCCTAATTGTTCGATGATTTTGCTGGCATCGATGGCATAACGGCGGTCGTGTCCTGGACGGTCCTGCACAAAGCGAATTTGCTCACGATAGCTCGCGCCATCGGCTCGCGGTTGCAGTTCATCTAAGATGTCACACAAGGTATGTACCACTTCCAGATTGGTTTTTTCGTTACAGCCGCCGACGTTATAGGTTTCACCCACTTGCCCAGCCGCCAATACCCGTTCAATAGCACGGCAATGATCGACCACATACAACCAATCACGCACATTCTTGCCATCACCATAGACCGGCAAAGCTTTGCCGTTGAGGGCATTTAAAATCATCAACGGAATCAATTTTTCAGGGAAATGATACGGGCCATAGTTGTTCGAACAGTTGGTGGTTAAAACAGGCAGGCCGTAGGTGTGATGCCATGCACGGACGAGATGGTCGCTGGCGGCTTTACTGGCAGAGTAGGGACTGTTGGGTTCGTAGCGATGCTGTTCGGTAAAAGCCGGTGCTGTATCGCTTAATGAGCCATAGACTTCATCAGTCGACACATGCAAAAAGCGGAAAGCCTGACGTGCGGGTTCAGCGAGGTTTTGCCAATAGCCGCGCACACTCTCCAATAGCGAAAAGGTACTGACAATATTCGTTTCAATAAAATCGGCTGGGCCATGAATCGAGCGATCAACATGTGATTCTGCTGCAAAATTCAACACGGCACGCGGTTGGTGTTGAGATAACAACCCCTCCACCAATGCCCGATCACCGATATCTCCCACCACGAGCTGTAAGCGCGGGTCGTTTTGATAGTGGGCTAGATTGTCCGGATTGCCGGCATAGGTCAGTTTATCCAACACCACCACCGGTTCTTGCTGGTTGGCTAACCAATTTAAGACAAAATTACTGCCAATAAAGCCCGCACCACCTGTCACCAGAATCACGTGCAATCCTCAACTGATAAAAAACAACGATTATACTCACAAGCCCTTGCCTAATCAGCGATTTGAACATGTCTTTGTCTGCACCTACTACCTTGTCTGATGTTGCTGTAATGGTACCAACCTATCAGGGAGGGCAAGATTGGCTGCAATGGATCGACCATTATCAGCGCTTGCGTTATCGCCCAGCCGAAGTGTTAGTCATCGATTCTGGCTCACACGATGGCACCGCCGAGGCAGCACAGGCGGCAGGCTTTACTGTGCAACACATTGACAGCCGCGATTTCAATCATGGTGCAACGCGCCAACAAGGGGCTGATTGTTTACAACGCTATCCCTTTGTAGTGTATCTGACACAAGATGCGTGGTTTGCCGACCCAGAGGCTTTATGGCACTTGCGGCAAACTTTTAACGACCCAAGCGTGGGTGCGGCCTATGGGCGACAATTACCCCGCCCTGGGGCAGGCGTTTTGGGAGCACATGCCCGTTTATTTAACTACCCTGCCACCAGCCGCCGGCAAAGCCGCGCCAGCATTCCACAGCAAGGGATTAAGGCTAGCTTCATGTCGAACAGTTTTGCTGCCTATCGACAAAGCGCGTTGCGAGAGATTGGCGGCTTTCCAGCCCAAATTATTTTGGGAGAAGATGCGTGGGTTGGCGGCCGTTTGGTGTTGGCAGGACACGACATTGCCTACTGTGCTGAAGCACAAGTATTCCATTCCCATGACTACACCCTATGGCAAGAAATGAGCCGCTATTTTGATATTGGTGTTTTCCACCAACAAGCGGCATGGCTAAAACGTGAGTTTGGTGCTGCCGAGGGCGAGGGGGCACGTTTTGTGCGTTCGGAGTGGGCATATTTGTGGCAACATCAGGCATGGCGGCTGCCTGAAGCTGCTGCGCGAACGGTGTTGAAATATATTGGCTACCGCCTTGGACAATCTTATCAACGTCTTCCTCAATCGCTGTGTCAAAGATTGTCAATGCACCGTCGGTTTTGGTCATCCAACGCTTGATCGTTTTGAGTATGTAATTTAACGAGCTGTGTCATAATGGCCGCGAGGCCAACAATCTGTTGGCCAATGTTGTTTTCTCTTTGAAAAATTCATTTGGTATGAGCCAAAAAAAATTCGATACCGAACAAAACAAAAGCATAAAAAACACCGCGATTCATCTGTTATTGGCAGATCGAGTCGCGGTGCGCTTTTTGCTGCGTGAGAATAGACACACTCTCCTCGCTTCGCTGTCGCTCAATATCTTGTCTTTAGCCCTACCGTTAGCGATTTTGCAACTGTATGACCGCATCATTCCAAACCAATCAACAGGGACTTTGTTGATGCTGGCCTTGGGTGTGGGAGCGGCCTTAATTGCTGAAAGCATTCTGACATTAGCGCGTTCGGCACTGACGGCATGGACCGGTGCCAAGTACGAGCATGTGCTCTCATGTAGCGCAACAGAACACTTGCTTAACTCGGATATGCGAGCGTTTGAAAAAACCGGCGCTGGTAGTCATCTCGAAAACTTACAGAGTATTGGTTCTCTGAAAGATTTTTTCTCTGGTCAGGTCGCTGTGGTGTTGGCCGATTTGCCGTTTGTGTTGATCTTCGTCGGCATGATTATCTACCTTGCCGGTTGGCTGGCTTTAATTCCAGTAGGATTATTTAGTTTGGTCTTATTGGCAGCGTTAATTCAACGCCGTCTGTTGCGTAAAACCCTAGAAGACAGCGCGCTTGCACAAGAACGCCGCTACAACTTTATCTTGGAACTGCTCTCGGGTTTGTCAGCCATTAAGGCTCAAGGGTTGGAAGATATTATGATGCGGCGCTACGAACGCCTGTCAGAAACCAACTGTATGTATGACTACCAGTCAAGCTTACTCAGTGTACGTGCTTCCACTGTATCTGCAGCCTTTAGCACATCGTCCATGATTCTCGTCGCTGCAGGTGGCAGTATTGGTGTGATGAATGGCTCAATCAGTATCGGTACCTTGGCTGCCTGTAGCCTGTTGACCAACCGTGGTTTACAGCCGTTACAACGGGCAATGGGGATGTGGGTCCAGTTACAACGTTCTCATATCTACCGTGAAAAAGCAGGACATACTTTTGAGTTACCTGTTGCCTATGCACACCAAACAACACAAGAGAATGAAGAAATTCCCGCACCGAGCGGCCAACTGAGCGTAGAAAATCTGAGTTTCCGCTTTGGTGAAAAAGAGCCGTGGATTGTGCAGGAAGTCAACTTACAAGTGCATGCGGGTGAAGCCATCGGCATTCGTGGCGAGGCGGGGGAAGGAAAAACCACGCTGTTGGCGCTGATGTATGGTTTGTTAACACCAAGTACAGGTAAGGTATTCGTAGATGGTGTGTGCCCAGAACAATTTTCCCCCATTGATTTGCGCGGTCGGATTGCCTTTTTGCCACAACGCGCTGTGGTGTTTGAAGGAACAATTTTAGAAAACATCACTCTCTTCCGCGATAAAGAGCACAAAGAATTTGCACTGCAATTAGCTAAACGGGTCGGATTAGATGCGGTGGTGAGTCGATTCGCCAAGGGCTATCAAACCCGTATTGGCCCCGGATCATCGATGGTATTACCCAACGGGGTGGTGCAACGAATTGCGGTGGCACGGGCGCTGGTGGATCGTCCAAAAATTCTGCTATTTGATGCGGCCAACACCGCACTTGATGGCACCGGTGATGCCATGGTGCGTGACCTGATGATTGAACTAAAAGGTCATGTTACGCTGATTATGGTGTCATTGCGGCCTTCACTATTACGTGTCGCCGATCGCACATTTGAACTCAAAGGGGGACGGCTGCATCCTTTCACCTTACCCCCATTGCCTAATGCACCTGCGGCTGCCGCCGCACCAGTTAAGCAAACCACACCATGACGTCTTCCGTTGTTTTAACCCTGCCTCCGTCTAAGGAGCATGAAATCCAAGCGCGCCACGATGCAATTCGTACTGCCTTGGATCAATTGGGCAAGGTCGATGAAGTTGCCCTGAGCTTGCCTGTTTTGCTGGATGCCCTCGGTTGGCAAGGTGAGGCCCGTGCAGTGGCCGAGGCCTTACCTCACTTTGCTGACCGGCTGACATTTGATCGCCTCTGTAATGTGATGGCGTTGTTGGGCTATGTCAGTACCCGCCTTGAAGTTAACCGCTTAGCCGATGTTGACCATCGTTTATTGCCCTGTTTATTTGAGGGCGTAAATGGCGAGGTGTTTGTTCTTTTATCTGGAAAAACCACGCTCCCCGGTCTATGGCGTGTCCATGATGTGGCACAAGGGCGAGAAATCGACATCGACCCCCGCCGCTATGGCGGGATGGTGTATTTCTTTTCCTCGCGGGAAAACCACCAAGAATTGGCGGATGCAGCTGCCAGTGGTCAATGGTTGTCTTTGGTCTTGGCGCGTTTCCGTCCGGTGCTGGCACAAGTCGCGATTTACACCTTTTTCATCTACATGCTGGCGATTGTGCCGCCGCTGTTCACGATGACGATTTACGACCGAATTATTCCGTCAAAATCGTATTTGTCCTTGCTGGCCCTGCTGTCGGGGGCAATTTTGGCTGTTTGTGCCGAAGTGTGGTTGCGTGAACGGCGCGGCCATATGCTGGCGCATATCGGGGTGCGGCTGAATTTATTGGTTAGTGGTTCGATGATGAACCAAATGATGAAGCTGCCGTTATTGGCAACAGAACGCAGCAAGTTGGGAGCGCAGATTATGCGCCTGCGGAATGCCGAGTTTGTCCGCGACACCTTCTCTGGCCATACCGCCATGACGATGTTGGATTTGCCGTTCTCGATTATTTTCATCATCACGCTGGCTTTGCTTGGCGGTTGGTTGGCTGTGGTGCCATTGATTGCTGCGGTGTTATATGTGCTGATTGCGCTGTTGATGGCGCCGATGATTAGTCGCAACACCGCTTTATCCAGCAAATTGACCTCACAGCGGCAAGAGTTTGCTATTGAAACCATCACCAAAATGCGCGCCTTACGCACGTTGAGTATCACGGACGTCTGGCTTAACCGCTATCGTGAGTTATCCGGCGCTGCGGCGATGGCAGGTTATAAATCAGCCTTGTTAAATGCCATTATCAGTACCCTAGGCTACGGCATTATGGTCACGGCGGGGGTGATTACCATTGGCATGGGTGCGTTGGGGATTATGAATGGCACGGTTACCGTCGGGGCCTTGATTGCCATTATGACCCTGACTTGGCGCGTGCTGACACCGCTGCAATCGGGCTTCACCATCCTCAATCGTTTGGAACAAATTCGTACCGGTACCCGTCAAGTCAACCAACTCATGCAAGCGCGAATCGAAGAACAACCCGATCGCAACGATGGGAATACCGTGCCACAGCTGCAAGGTCGGGTGGCTTTTTCACGGGTCAGTATGCGTTACGCCAACGACCTCGACCCCGTGTTATTGGGGGTCAGTTTTGATATTAAACCGGGTGAACGTATCGCGGTGATTGGCCCAAACGGGGCAGGTAAATCGACATTACTCAAAACCATTTTAGGGATTTACCAACCACAGGCAGGGACCATTCGCATTGACGATATCGATTTACGCCAACGCGACCCGATCAATTTGCGCAAAGCCATCGGCTATGTGCCACAGGATTTCTCGCTGTTCTACGGCACCATCGCCCAAAACTTACGCCTTGCCGATCCCACTGCCTCTATGTCTGATCTACAAGAGGCTGCCCGTAAAGCGGGGGTGCATGAGCTGATCGAACAATTACCAGAAGGCTATCACCATCGGGTGGGCGACCAACGCTCGGCACAGCTACCAGCGGTGTTACATGCTGGTTTAGCGATTGCCTCGGCGTATCTGCGCAAGCCCGGCATTTTGCTATTTGACGAGGCGATTGACAGTTTGGATTCCGAGCGTGAAACCACGCTGATGCAAACGCTGGATGCATTACGCGGTAAAACCACGGTGTTTATGGTGACCCACCGTCCTGCCCACATGCGTTCTGCCGACCGTTTATTGGTATTACAAGCCGGTCAACTGGTGTTAAACGATAAACCAGAATTGGTGTTACCGAAGTTGCCTCCGGGGTTCTTGTAATCCACCGCCGACTTGTTGATTAACCTTTTGCTTGTGATGGATGGCAACAATGGCTCTATTTTCTTGGCTAGGTAAACGTTGGGACAGCTTGATGTCCGGCTTTGAACGTCGGAGAGCGACGTTTAAGCAGCAACGTTTGTTAGCACATTCGCTGTTATTAGAAGAAATCATTGCCCCTGCGGCAGTGTTAAAAACCATCTTCGTTGCTTTTGCCTTGGTGTTGATTTTTGTCGCTTGGGCAGCGGTGGCAGAAATGGATGAAGTCACCCACGCGCCGGGTGAGGTGATGTCGCATTTATCGATGCAGCGTATTCAACATCTAGAGGGCGGGATTCTGGAGCAAATCAAAGTCCAGCCAGGTGAAGTGGTAAAAAAGGGGCAGATATTAGCCCGTTTACAAAAGAAATCGGTTGAGGCCGACCGTGAACAAACGCGGATGCGTGAGTTGGGTTTGCGGTTGGATTTGGAACGAATGCAGGCGGTATTAGATGGCCGTAAGCCCGATTTTTCACAAATTCCCGATGCGCCCGAACTGATGAAAGAAGCGCAGTATGGTTTGTGGGAGGGGCAAGTCAATGCGCGAACACAGCAGCGAGACGTGTTGGAAGAGCAATATCGACAACGCGATGCCGAGGTGCGGACCTTATCACAACAAGTCCGTGATCTTGAACGCTCACGCCAATTACTGAGTCAAGAATATGACTCACGTCGTTCGCTCAGTGAACAAGGCTATGCCCCGCGTTTGCAGTCGTTAGATGCCGAGCGGCGATTAAACGACACCCGCACCGACCTCAACCGTCTGAACAATGAAATTCACCGTGCTCAGTTGGGACGTGCCGAGGCACAAGAACGTTTGGCTGAAATGGAAGCCGATCGCCGCCGTGAGTTGTTGGCACAAATCAACGCTACCACAGTAGAGTTGGCGCAATTGCTGGAAGTGAAGAACAAACAGCAAGATCGTGTCGATCGCACCGAAATTGTCTCGCCGGTGTCGGGAATTGTGAAAACAGTGATGATTGATACCCTTGGTGGAGTGATTGCCCCCGGTGCGGAAATCATGCAAATCATGCCGACTGACAGTAATTTGTATGTGACGGCACGGATTCAACCACGGGATATTGGCGCGATCAGCGTCAACGATCCGGTAACGATTAAAGTCAGTTCGTACGATTTTTCGCGGTTTGGCGGTATCGATGGCAAGGTATCGCATATTTTGCCGGGTAGCTTTATGGATGAGCGCAATAATCCCTATTTCAAAATTCAGGTCAAACTAGAAAAAACCTATGTCGGTTCCGATCCTACCCATACCATTGCACCTGGGATGACGGTGCAGGCGGATGTGACGACCGGCTCAAAAACCTTGTTGCAATACCTGTTCCGCCCTGTGCAACTGATTGCACAACAAGCTTTCTCTGAACGTTAATGCACTAGGAAGAAACATAGATAAACCTGATAACCCGGTATCAGATTTTATGATTAGCTTTCAGCTTAAGTGAGGCATAGAATGATTTCTGAACTGGTTACTGCTGTTGCCCTAATACTGGCTGTGCCCACAGCGTGACGTGTTTTGATGTTTCTTCCTCGTGTTTTCCCCCTCATGGTTATCCTGCGGGGGATTTTTTTTGCCTTTCGGTGATGAAAACTCAAGACTTCGCGTTTTTTTCTTCTTGCAAGCGTTGTTGTGCTTCGCGCATACGGACATCTAACACCGAGCGCAGGTAAAAATCCTCACCTTGGCTGTCATGTGCCAACTGATATTGTTCCAACGCAGGGCCAAAACGGTGTTGGTAGAAATAGCCATTGCCTAGCGCGTAGTGATAACGCAAGGGTTCGCGGTCGGCGTACAGCTTGGCTTGTTTTTGCCATAAGGCAGGGTCTTCCGGCCAGCGTTTTAATGCCGATTCCAACAGTGACTGAGCGCGGACACGATCTTTTACCCACAAAGCGGCATCAATCTCGGCATACACCAACCCCACATGCGCCGGCCAGCGCTGTCGGCCTTGTTGCAAGGTGGCGAGGGCCGCCGGTGCATTGTGTTGTCCTAATTGAATGGTCGCAGCCAGTTGCGTGAGGGCTGGATGTGGTGGTCCCAATTTTTCACTGCGTTGCAAACTCAGCTGTGCCGCCGGCCATTGTTTGGCTTGAGCTTGGGCATAAGCAAGGCCATATTGGGTGACCGCCTCGGAACGAAAACGCCCTTGTTGTAATGCCTCCTCATAAAAGCGAATTGCCGCCAGTGCACCTTGTTGTTTCACTCGTAGCCGTTCCCGCAACAGCAAAAAATCCAGCGAATCAGCGACCATTTTGCTTGGTAGATTGGCCGCACGGCTTTCACTCTCGGTGAGACGCTCGCTGCTCATGGGATGGGTGCGCAGAAAGCCCAAGGCATTGTTGTCATTGAGGCGGGTGGATTGGTGGAGGCGGCGGAAGAAATCACTCATTCCCTGCGGATTGAACCCCGCCTTAAGTAAAATTTCCATGCCAAGGCGGTCGGCTTCACGTTCAAAATCGCGGCTGTAGGCCAACTGATTTTGAATCGCTAAGCCGGGGCCAACATTGGCGGCGGCGGCAGCCACTTGATGATTGCCGGACACACTGGCAGCAAGAATGGCCGCTAACAAGGTGCCAAACATCAATAAAGAGTTATTGCCCTGTTGTTCGACCATTCGTGCAATATGGCGCTGTGACACATGGGCCATTTCATGGGCTAACACCGACGCCAGTTCCGATTCATTTTCTGCGGTAAATAATAGCCCGCTGTGAATCCCAATCACCCCCCCCGGCATCGCAAAGGCATTGATACTGTTGTCGTCGATCAGTAAGAAACGATAGCGATGCTCCGACATTGGGCTGTGTTGCAATAACCGCTGTCCTAGCTGTTGTAGATACTGTTGACCATCGACATCCTCTACCAAGGCGCCTACCTCGTGCATCTTGGCAATCGCCTGTCGTCCAATCATCTGTTCTTGTAACACCGAGAACCCTGCCCGTGCCGAATCACCCAAGTCGGGCAGGGCTGCATTGTGTGCAGACACGGGCAAAGCACTGCCACATAGGCAAGCAAGTAACAGATAACGCGCAATCACCGACATATCAAACCTTTCGCCACACCCTCTATATTCAGAAACCCGATCAGGCCGCAAGTTCCATCGCGGTTTGTCTTGCTTGCCGGATTGGGGCATATTGCCATTTTTCGTTACGAGATTGCCATGACCTCTGCTACTCCCGATCCTACCGTGCCTAAGCCGTGTCAAAAATGTGGTTCACCTGCCGAAGTGGTCAAAGCCGGATCGCGCCGCTTTTGGGTGCAATGTTCCCGCTATCCTAAACAAGGTAATTGCAGCACCATCGGTGCCCAAGCGGATAACCGCAAAGAGGCCATCTTATTATGGAATCGCAGTCGTTAAGCCCGATGGTACATCGCCTCGTTTTACCTGCTGGCCATTGGCCGGATTTGCTCAGTTTTTTATTGAGCCGATTTCGCCATGTCAGCCGTGAGGTGTGGTTAGGCCGCTTTGCCGAGGGGCGGGTGTGGGACAGTGAACAACGTCCCTGCCAGCCCAATATGCCCTACCGCCCCGGTTTGGCGTTGTTTTATCAACGTGAGGAAATACAAGAAATACCGGTGCCGTTTCGTGAACAGGTGTTATACCGCGATGAACGCTTGTTGGTGGTAGATAAGCCGCATTTTTTGGCCTGTATGCCAGCAGGACAACATCAGCGCGAAACTTTGCTCTATCGCCTACAACAGCGGCTAGATTTACCCAATCTGAGCGCCCTTCATCGCCTAGACCGTGAAACGGCGGGGGTGATGTTGTTGTGTATCGACCCACGTTGTCGTGATGCCTATCAAGCCTTGTTTCGACTGCGGCAAGTGCAAAAAACTTACCATGCCGTTGCCCGCTTTCGCCCAGAGTTGTCCTTTCCACTTCATTACCGCAGCCACATGCAAGAGCGCGCTGATTCTTTTTTAATGGAGGAAGTCGAAGGCGAGGCGAATAGCGAAACTGTCATGACGTTATTGGAGCATAACGGACAGTGGGCACGTTATGAATTGCAGCCCCTCACCGGAAAAAAACACCAGCTACGGCTGCACATGGCGCGGTTGGGGATACCGATTCGCCATGACCGTTGGTATCCGACACTGAGCCCAATAGCGAGTGATGACTTTAGCCACCCGCTGCAACTGCTAGCCAAAGACATCCGTTTTATCGATCCATATAGCGGGGAAGCACGCTGTTTTAGCAGTCAACAGACATTGCTGTTGCCATGAGCGCAGAGGAATAGAGCTGCCAACGACCTCGCCCCGAGCGTTTAGCGTGGTACATCGCGGCATCGGCATGTTTTGATAGCTCGATTTCGGTGCTGCCATGTTGGGGCGAGAGCGCAATGCCGATGCTACAGGAGATGCGTAAGGTATGGTCATCCACCACAAACGGCTGCACCAGCTGTTGGCAAATCTGTTCGGCCATGTGTGTTGCCCACTCCACTTGCTGGGTATGCGGCAATAACACTACAAATTCATCGCCACCAATCCGCGCCACCATATCTGTTGGCCGTAAACAGGCTTGCATCCGTGCGGCAGCTTGTTGCAGTAAGACATCACCGATGGCATGACCATAGGTGTCGTTGACCGGTTTGAAGTGGTCAAGATCAAGAAACATCAACACACAAGGCTGTGCCTTATCGAGTTCATATTGCAGCGATTCGGCAAATAAGGTGCGATTGGGCAGACCAGTGAGGGCATCATGTTGTGCCAAATACTGCATCCGCTGTTGGATATGTTCGCGCTGCGCCAACGCTTGTTGTAATTGTTGATTCACTTCTTCGAGCTGGCGCCGTGCCGCTTGTTCTTGCAGATATTGTTGGCGTCGGGCGAGGGTGGCAGCGAAATTATCAGCGGCAAGGCGCAAAAAAGCCTGTTCAGTCTCGCTGAATTGCCGTTCTTGCTCGGTATCATCAAAGCCGACAAAGCCAATTAACCTACCATCCACCTGCATCGGATGCTTGACATCCTCCCCGCCCTAAAGAGCGGGGATTCCTACGGCGCTTTGGGCTAACTCAGCCTAAAGTCGCTTCGGTGGGTTCCTGCTGCTGGCGGCCTTGCTGCACCGCTCACTTCACAGGCGAACTGGGTATGTCCTACCCTTTTTGTTAATTATGCGGCAGCTAAGATAGCTTGGCCGCGTTTCAGAACATTAATCGCACCGACGACATCGGCGTGGTTTTCATAGCCGCATTGCACACATTGAAACTGTGCTTGTGTTTGGCGGTTTTCAGCTGAGATATGACCACAGCTTGGGCAAGTGCGGCT
>NZ_ATVC01000066.1 GCF_000420525.1 Aquaspirillum serpens DSM 68 | reverse complement strand
TGACACGCCAATTTAAGCGTTGTTTTTTGAATTGCCGCAGTCGGGTTGCAAATTCCTCGCAAACCACCTGAACCGTGGTTGAACCAATACTCACCCCTTCGCATTTGCTGAAACCACTGGTGAGTTTTTGCAGATCAAAACCGGACAACCAAAGCTGCGGCTTATTGGTATAACGCCGCAAACTTCGGTGTTGTGTTTCGTTGCAAAAATTCCAAACCGTATTCACATCACGCGCCATTGCCAGCAACACTTTCGCGTGCTTGTCTTTGATGCGGAGTTTGAGTGTTTTTACGGTTTCCATGACAAAATTATAGCAAGCTGTTGTGATGTGATGATTGATATTCAAAAATAATCTGAAGAATAACAAACCATCACACTAGGACGCCTTCAGCGTCCGCGCTCTTAACCCCAGGCTGAACCCCGAGGCTTTCCGCGCATTGGGTAACTTTATCTACAACGCCCACACCGGCAGGAACCCACCTGCCAACAGCAATCATTTTTCTATGCCGTCTACCGGCACTATTTCCCTCCAAAATACAGCACACACATTGCCTGCGCTTAGTGCGATTGAGCTAATAAGATTTTCGCTTCCGAAAACGCAAATCGGCCCCATGTGTATAATTTTTTCGCGAGTAAAGTTTAGCTTTGCTCTGTTTATGAGTGCTGTTTCTAACTGATTATTTCAAATTCGCATGAAAAACCTGCTTGCTTATGCCTTAGCCGTGACGCTGGCAACCACATCCGTTTCTGCGGTGGCAGAAGGTGCTTTTGCACCTCCGCCACCTGATATCGCAGGTCGGGCTTATATTTTGAACGATTTTTATAGTGGTCAAACCCTGGCTGCCCGCGACCCCGATACCCGCATTGAGCCAGCCTCGCTGACCAAATTGATGACGGCCTATCTGACCTTCAAAGCATTGAAGGAAAAACGGCTGACGCTGGAACAGCAACTGACTGTGTCGCAAAAAGGTTGGCGGACAGAAGGGTCACGGATGTTTCTTGACCCTCGCATCCCAGCTACCGTCAACGATTTGATCCACGGCATGATTATCCAATCGGGCAATGATGCATGTGTCACCTTAGCCGAAGCGATTGCTGGCAGCGAAGAAGTATTTGGTCAGTTGATGACCCGTGAAGCCCGTCGCCTTGGTATGAATGGCACTAACTTCCAAAACTCTACGGGTTTACCGGGGGCGCAGCACTATACCACCGTGCGCGATTTGGGCATTTTGGCCAATGCACTGATCCGTGATTTCCCAGAGTTTTACCCGATTTATTCCAAGAAAGAATTCCGCTATAACAACATTACCCAGCCAAACCGGAACTTGTTGTTATACCGCGACCCCAACGTGGACGGGATGAAAACCGGCTTTACCGATGCCGCAGGGTATAACCTCGTTGCCAGTTCGCGCCGCGATGGTCGCCGAGTGGTGTCAGTGGTGGTTGGAACGACGAGCCCAGAGGCCCGTGCGGTCGAGAGTTCAAAGCTATTGAACTACGGTTTACAGTTCTTTGATACGCCACGGCTGTATATGAACAAAAAACCGGTGTCGAAACTGCCAGTGTTCAAGGGTAAAGAAAGCGAACTGGAAATTGGTGTCAGCCGTGATGTGTATGTCTCGGTTCCGAAAGGCACGTCGCGCAAAATTCAGGTGCAAATGACCACCCAAAAACCACTGTTAGCGCCAATTAAAGCCGGCCAAACCGTCGGTAAGTTGAGTTTGTCGCTCGATGGCAAAGTGTTGGCTGAACAGCCATTGGTGGCCTTGAAGGAAGTCCCAGAAGCGGGGTTCTTTGGCCGTTTAATCGACAGCATCAAGTTGATGTTACAGTAAAGAAATCATCACCATGTCGGATTCCACTCAAGATTTGTTGCAGTTCCCCTGCCAATTCCCCATCAAAATTATGGGGCACAACGTACCCGAGCTATTTCCTGCGATTTGCGAGGTGGCAGCGATCCATATTGAAACCTTCGATGCCAGCATGGTTGAAAGCCGTGAAAGCAAGGGAGGCAATTATGTCGCCCTCACTATCACCTTCGAAGCCCAATCGCGCATTCAGCTCGATAACTTCTATTTGGCGCTCACCAGCCATCCTTTGGTGAAGGTGGTGTTATAACGTGAGACCGATTGTCCGCTCTTTAGGCCAAGTGGAATACGAACCCACTTGGCGTGCCATGCAGGCTTTTACCGAACAACGAACTGCTGATACTGCCGATGAAATTTGGGTCGTTGAACATCCGCCCGTGTTCACACAGGGGCTGGCCGGTAAGCCAGAGCATTTACTCCACCACACCGCCATTCCGGTGGTCAAAACAGACCGAGGTGGGCAAATCACCTACCACGGCCCCGGCCAGTTGGTGGTGTATTTGCTGTTAAACGTAAAACGCTATGGTTACGGTGTCCGCGAGCTGGTACGGCGCATAGAACGGGCAGTGATTGCCTTATTGGCGCAACACGGCATCGAGGCCTATGGCGATGTCAATGCACCAGGGGTGTATGTGAATGGTGCCAAGATTGCCTCGTTGGGATTGCGAATCAGGAATGGTGCCACCTATCACGGTTTGTCGCTGAATGTGGACATGGATTTGTCACCGTTCAGCTTAATCAACCCCTGTGGCTATGCGGGTTTGGCCGTCACGCAATTGCGCCAGCTCGGTATCACCCTATCGGTTGCAGAATGTGCTGCACAACTTCTGCCCCATCTCTACACACAACTTGAAGCAGAAGTCGGAGAAGACACACCATGAAATTAGATAACGCTATTGGCGTGAAACACAAAGGCGAGGCTAAAACCGCCCGCATCCCTATCAAAATTGTGCCACTAGAAGAAAAATTAAAAAAACCAGAGTGGATCCGCGCCAAATTGCCCACCGGCCAACGCTTTTTTGAGATTAAAGAGATTTTACGCAGCCAAAAACTGCATACGGTGTGCGAAGAGGCCTCTTGTCCTAATATCGGCGAGTGTTTTAGCAAAGGCACCGCCACTTTTATGATTATGGGCGATATCTGTACTCGCCGTTGTCCGTTCTGTGATGTGGGTCATGGCCGGCCTAATGCACTCGATCCTAATGAGCCAAAACATTTAGCAGAAACCGTTGCCTCGCTGCGATTGCGCTATGTGGTGATTACCTCGGTGGATCGTGATGATCTACGCGATGGTGGAGCCGAGCATTTTGCTGAGTGTATCCGCGAAATCCGCCGCTTATCGCCCTCGACCCAAATTGAGGTGTTAGTACCAGATTTTCGTGGTCGGTTGGAATTGGCGCTCGATATTTTGTCAGCAGATCGCCCTGATGTGATGAATCACAACTTAGAAACCGCGCCGCGTTTGTATAAACAAGCCCGTCCAGGTTCGGACTATCTGCATTCTTTACAGCTGTTGCAACAATACAAACAGCGCAATCCGGATGTAGTAACAAAGTCGGGGATTATGGTTGGTTTGGGTGAGACAGATGAGGAAGTCTATGAAGTCATGGCAGATATGCGCGCCCATGATATTGATATGATCACCATCGGTCAGTACCTACAACCGTCCAATGGTCATTTGCCGGTGCTACGTTATGTCACACCAGAGCAGTTTAAGGTGTTTGAGAATAAAGCTTACGAGATGGGCTTTAAACATGCAGCAGTCGGTGCGATGGTGCGGTCTAGCTATCATGCCGATGTGCAGGCACATGAAGCTGGCGTATACGAATAACATTCAGCTAGCTTGGGTTGATGAAATCAATCCAAGCTAGCGATCTGGTTTACATCTGCTTGCTATTTGAATACCGCGTGGCACAATTCACCCTTCGATAAAATAAAACAGGTGATAAGTGATGGCACAGGACAGTTCTCTACCCGATTTTTGGTGTAAACGTTATCTTTCGGACGTAATGCCTTGGGATGCTGGCGGAGTACCAGAGGAATTTATGCAATACAGCCAACAGCTGACACCACAACAGACAATTTTTATCCCAGGCTGTGGCACTGGCTATGAAGTCGGTTGGCTGGCAGAGCGTGGTTATGCCGTTGAAGCGATTGAATTTAGCCCCGCAGCGTTGGAAATGGCACAAAAGGTTCTCGGCCAATTTGCACAACACATTCACGCTGGAGATTTTTTTACTCACCAACCAAACCAACCATTTGATTGGGTTTATGAACGCGCTTTTTTGTGCGCACTACCGCGTAAAATGTGGACAAGTTATGCAGATAGAATGGCAAAAATCATCGCCCCCAATGGTGTGTTAGCGGGTTATTTCTTTATTGGCGACCAGCCCAAAGGCCCGCCCTTCGGTATCTCACAAGCAGAATTAACCGCCCTACTCAGTCCACACTTTGTCTTAGAAAGCGATCAAGCCAGTGTTGCCCCGTTGCCGGTCTTTGCTGGCAAAGAACGGTGGCAAGTTTGGCGGCGCTGCGACAATCTGTCGCATTGATCTGTCCACAAAGCTCGCCTATCGTGCGGGCTTTGATTATTTTTGGGGGTTTTATGTCTTTTCTGCGCCACGTCGCCCTAGCTTGCGCCATCGTTGCTTTTCCTGCCTTTGCCCATGATTACAAAGTTGGCAATTTACACATCGACCACCCATGGGCGCGTGCCACACCATCGGGCAGCCAAAATGGTGCAGCTTACTTAACCATCAACAACCAAGGTGAAGCAGATAGCCTGTTATCAGCCGCCGCAACGGTATCTAAAACAGTTGAGTTGCATACCCACCTCAATGAACAAGGGGTGATGCGGATGCGCCAAGTGCCGGAAATCACTGTTCCAGCACAAGGAAAAGCCGAACTGAAACCGGGTGGTTATCACATTATGTTAATTGGCTTACAACAGCCACTTAAACAAGGTGAAAAATTTCCCCTGACACTCAAATTTGCTAAAGCTGGCGAAGTCAAGGTAGAGGTAGCCGTAGAAGGTCTTGGTGCACCACAGCCCAAAATGATGCACGGCCATCAGCATTGATTTAACAAAACATTCTGTATCCTATAGCAAAAAAACAATTTACAATTTCTTTAACATTTACATTGTGGATTGTCAGTATTTTGCTATAGGAGAACGCCGTGCTGCAGGACTTTTCACTACGCGCCAGAATGCGCATTATCATGTTCATGGTCTGTGCGCTATTTTGTATTGCCGCAGCACTGGCTTTATTTGGTTTACACCTTAGCCAGCAAAAATTCAGTCAACACATCGACCAAGAACAAATCGCCCGTTACAGCATCACCAAACTCTACGCCAACGGGCTACAAATGGGACAAGCACTGCGCAATATCTTGCTCGACCCCAGCCATCCACAAGCCTATAAAAATTACGATAAAGCGCATGAGGTCTTTGAGAAAGAACTCAACACACTCAAAAAAGTAGGCGAAGCCCTACCTCGCGCCGCACAAGAATGGCAAGAAATCAACCGCTTGTTCAATGCACAACATGCCCAACACGAACCGTTAATGGCGCTGATTAAACAAGGCGAATTACAACAAGCACAACAATTTCTCAACCAAAACGAAACCCCAAAATGGCGAGAATTGCGTAGTTATTTACTCGATAGCATTCAACGCTACGATCAAGACATCGAACAGATTCGCAATCAATTAGAACAAGACATCCGACATTGGCAGCAACTGGCACTGTTGTTTATGGCGCTGGCTATCTTGGTGGGTATCGTGTTGGGGCGGTGGCTAGTACGTCATGTTTTAGCACAAGTAGGCACCGAACCGCGTAAAGCAGCACGCATTGTTCACACCATTGCCGCCGGTGATTTAACCCAACCGATTCCTGATACCAATTCTGAAAGCGTGTTGACTGCGGTACAGCACATGCAATCGCATCTAAAAGACCTCATTAGCCGCATTCGCAGCCACGCCAAAGCTTTAGCACAACAAGTCGAACAAGCCGACCAACAAAGTGCGGTGTTAGCCGATACCGCACGTCAACAAAGCGATGCCGCACAAGCGATGGCAGCTGAAGTCGAACAGTTGTCGGTAGCGATTACCGAAGTCGCAGAAAATGCACAACAAGCGCGGGAAAAGGTGAACGATGCCGGTCATATCGCCGCAGAAAACGGTGCTGTGATTCAAAAATCTAGCCAAGAAATGCAAACGATTGCTGAGCAAATTCGCACCACCGCCGATGTGATTACCGAATTAAGCGAGGCCTCTAATCAAATCTCGCATATCGTGGCAATGATTAAAGAAGTGGCTGAACAAACCAATTTATTGGCCCTAAATGCTTCGATCGAAGCAGCGCGGGCGGGGGAATCAGGACGTGGATTTGCAGTGGTCGCGGATGAAGTGCGGAAATTAGCAGAACGCACCCACGCTGCCACCGGCGATATTGTCAACACCATCAGCGCCATGCAGCAGCGTTCGCAAACCGCCGTCCAACACATGGAAGAAACCGTCAATCAGGTGGAGCATGGTGTTACGTTGTCTAGCCAAGCCAGCCAAGCCTTTGCCCATATCCACACCGATGTGATGCAGATTTTGCAATTAGTGGCAGGTATTTCTCATGCACTACAAGAACAGCGCAGTGTCAGTCAATCGATTGCCAACCATGTTGAAACCATCAGCAATATGTCGGTGAATACCAGCGCCGCCGTCAGCGAATCCGCCCAAGCGATGCACCAACTACACGGGCTGGCCGATGATATGCGCCAATCCGTCAACGCTTTTAAAGTGCATTAAAATGAGCAAGTTACATCTAGTCGGTGCTGGTCGTGTCGGTAAAACCTTGGCCTATTTATTACAACAACAAGGGGTGCAAATTGGCGGCATTGTTTGTCGTCACTTTGCCCATGCCCAACAGGCTGCGACTTGGTTACAGCAAGGCCATGCCTGTGCTGATTTAACAGCCTTGGCCCAACTTCCCCCTGCCAGCAGTGTGTTATTGGCGACTCCCGATGATGCTATCGCCGAACAATGTCTGGCCTTGGTACAACACGGCATTATTCGGCCGAATATGGTGGTGTGGCATGTCAGTGGGGCATGTAGCAGTGCCCTATTAGCGCCAGCACAGGCCGCCGGGGCAGTGGTGGCGTCAGCGCACCCCATCCGCAGTTTTGCCGATGTTGAACAGGCCATTACCCAATTTGCCGGTACTGCGTTTGCCCTCGAAGGGATGCCGCAGGCGTTGGCTTGGTTGACACCAAAAATCCAAGCTATCGGCGGTCAACCCTTTGAATTAACAGGGGATAAACGCTTATACCATGCCGCTTGCTGTGTGGCATCAAATTATGCCGTTGCGTTGGCTGATTTTGCGCTTCAGTTGGCACACCAAGCTGGCTTATCACCCGAAACCGCCCGCCATATTTTGCAACCGCTGGCCAGTCAATCGTTGTCCAATGCCTTTCAACTGGGGCCAAGCGCTGCGCTAACTGGGCCGATTATGCGCGGCGATATCGACACCGTGCGCCAACACCTGTCTGCTTTGATTTCAGTCAAAGAGCAACAGCGTTATCAGGTTTTGGGTCAAGTCGCCCTCGAATTGGCTGCACCACGGTTATCACCAGCGATTTATGCCGAATTACACACCCTATTATCTGCAGTGCACAAACCATAATTTAACGTATTTTTTAGCATTTTCTGTTTTTATTGCTGCGATGCAGCAAATGTTATGCTGAGTTTCTCTGTTTTTTGGTGAATGTGGTCAAGATTAACCAAATGTTGCATTCATGCAACAAAGTTGCGGCGATCACAAATTAAAACGGTCGTTTAGAATGCACATTTGAATGGCTCTGCTAGTATCTGTTCACTGGCTCGCGCCATTTTGCTGCTGAACTAGACACACCACAGGCCAATCAAGGCCGGAAAAAAGAGGAAGACTCATCATGAACATCAAGCCTATCAGCCTTGCTATCGCTGTGCTCGGCACCGGTTTCACTGTGTTGAGTGGGGCCAGCTACGCATCGGGTTATCACTTCGGTACCCAAAGCGTCTCCGCTCAAGCCACAGCCAACGCCAGCGCCGCCGAAGCCAACGATGCCACGACACTGTTTTACAACCCAGCCGGCATGACTCGCTTGAAGGGCACCCAGTTTTCGGGTGCCTTAAACTTAGTTGCGCCAAGCGTGAAATACTCCAACGCCAGCGGCAACTACCCTAACCAACCTGCACGTAATCCTGCCAATCCCTCCCAAGTCGGGATCAAACCGGGTACCGCCATTGCTGGCAGTACAGGCGGTAAAATCACCGATGATTTGATTGTGGTGCCACAAATGTACCTCACCCATCAAATCAACGACCGCATCACCGCCGGTTTAGGGATTTACGTGCCGTTTGCGTCCGAAACAGACTATGAGCGGACATCGGTATTGCGCTACAACGTCAACCAAACCTCTCTCACCACCATCGACATCAACCCGACGATTGCTTTCAAACTGAATGACCAACACTCGGTGGCAGTGGGTTTGATTGCACAACGGGCAGAAGCCGAGCTGCGCCAATATGCTAACTTTGCCGGTGCGGTGTTAGGGATTCCTCACGGTGTAGCGGATGGCTATGCCGAAGTGGAAGGCGATGATTGGGGCTTTGGTTTTAACCTCGGTTGGTTGTGGGAAATCGACCAAGATACCCGAATTGGCCTGTCTTACCGTTCGCCGATCAAGCATACGCTAAAAGGCAAAGCCGACTGGACGACCCCTTCCTCCGGCCCATTTGCTGCCGTCGGTGCCGTGGCACAAGCGAATGGTTATATCGACAGTGATGTGTCAGTTGATATCAAAACGCCAGAGTCGCTTTCTTTACATGGCTATAAAAAGATTGACCCGAAATGGGCAGTGATGGCCGATTTGACATGGACGAAACACTCACGTTTTGACAAAGTCGATATTCAATACGCAGTACCGAAAAACGCACCATTCTCACAAGCCGTACATGGCGGTGTCCGTGCACCCGCGACAACATTAAATCCAAAGTGGGATGACACTTGGAAACTGGCTATCGGCGCGAGCTATCAATACAGCGATCCATTACAACTGCGTTTTGGTGTCGCCTACGATAAATCGCCAGTGCCAAGCGAAGATTTCCGCATGTCAACCATGCCAGATAACGACCGTATTTGGTTCTCGGTCGGTGGCCGCTATGACTTTGATAAGAAAAACTCGCTGAATGTGGCATATAGCTATGTCCACATCAAAGACTCCAAAGCCAAGGTCAATGGCTATTGCGGCGGAGCCACAGCGGGTGCAGTGAACTGCGTATCCAGCTACACCACAGGCCAAGCAGAATATAAGAGCCATGCACATATCTTAGGTGTTCAGTACAACTACCATTTCTGATCGACCTATGATGAGGAAAGCAGGGGATTTACTTCGCTGCTTTCCTGTGCTGCAATGCACCACACATTTTTTTGCTTATCGTTTCAAACAAACGTATGATTTTGTTTGTTGAACGTTGCCAACCGAGGAAACCATGTCTCAATCCAACTTTATTGTGCGTAAAGTCGCTGTTTTAGGTGCCGGGGTGATGGGGGCACAAATTGCTGCTCATTTGGTGAATGCCAAAGTGCCAACCATCCTGTTTGATTTGCCAGCCAAAGAAGGGGATAAAAGCGCTATCGCGAAAAAAGCGATAGACGGATTGAAAAAGCTTAAGCCTGCCCCGTTCGCAGCCAAAGATCGCGCCGCCTATATCACCCCCGCCAACTACGATGAACACCTCGAGTTACTAAAAGAATGCGACTTAGTGATCGAAGCCATCGCCGAACGCTTAGATTGGAAAGCAGACTTATATAGCAAAGTTGCGCCTTTCCTCGGTGAGCAAACCATTTTCGCCACCAATACCTCCGGCTTATCGATCAATGCTTTGGCGCAATCTTGCCCCGAGTCAGTTCGCCCTCGTTTCTGCGGCGTACACTTCTTTAACCCACCCCGCTACATGCACTTGGTTGAGATTATTCCTTGCCAAACCTCTGAAGCAGGGATGTTGGATAACCTCGAGCGTTTCTTAGTCTCGACTTTGGGCAAAGGCGTGGTCCGCGCAAAAGACACCCCTAACTTCGTGGCAAACCGCGTTGGGGTATTCTCGATGTTGGCAACCATCGCCAATGCCGAGAAATACGGTATCCGTTTCGATGTGGTTGATGATTTAACCGGCCCGCGTTTAGGCCGTCCAAAATCCGCCACTTTCCGCACCGCAGACGTGGTTGGCTTAGACACCTTTGCCCACGTTGTGAAAACCATGCAGGACACGCTGCCAAACGACCCTTGGCATAGCCTGTTCCAAAGCCCAAGCTGGTTGCAAACCCTGATTCAAAACGGCGCCCTCGGCCAAAAAACCAAGCGTGGCATTTATAAAAAAGACGGCAAACAGATGTTTGTCCTCAACCCAGCCAGCGGTGAATATGTCGAGGCAGGTCAAAAAGGGGATGATGCAGTTAAAAACATCCTCAAAGAGAGCAACCCCGCACTGAAATTCAAAAAACTGCGTGAAAGCCAACATCCACAAGCACAATTCTTGTGGGCTTGCTTCCGTGATGTGTTCCATTACATCAGCTATCACTTGGCTGATATTGCCGACAATGCGCGTGATTTAGACCTCGCTATTCGTTGGGGCTTTGGTTGGAGCGTTGGCCCATTCGAAACGTGGCAAGCCGCTGGTTGGCAACAAGTCGCGACTTGGTTGCAAGAAGACATCGCCGCCGGTCAAACCTTGGCCACAGCCGCCCTGCCAGCTTGGGTCACCGAAGGTGATCGCGCTGGTGTGCATTTTGCCGATGGTTCTTACAACGCGGCACAACAGACCTTATCGCCACGCTCCACCCTGTCGGTCTATCAACGACAACTGGCGCCAGCGCGTGTTTTAGGTGAAACCGCACCGGATTTAGGCAAAACCGTCTTTGAAAACGAAGGTGTGCGTGCTTATAGCAATGGTGATGGCGTGTTGGTGGTCAGCTTTAATTCCAAAGCACATGCCATCGGGCCACAGGTATTAGAAGGCGTGAACAAGGCGTTGGACATTGCCGAAGCGGAATATCGTGCCTTGGTGATTTGGCAGACCGAAGAGCCGTTCTCTGTCGGCGCTGACCTGCAATCGATGATGCCAGCCTTTATGATGGGCGATTGGAAAGGTATCGAGAACATCGTCAAGAATTTCCAAGACACCTCGATGCGCCTGAAATACAGCCAAATTCCTGTGGTTGCCGCAACACAAGGCTATGCCTTCGGTGGTGGATGTGAATTTGTGATGCACGCCGATAAAGTGGTTGCCGCTTTGGAAACCTATATTGGCTTGGTGGAAGTGGGCGTGGGTCTGTTGCCAGCCGGTGGTGGATGTAAAGAATTTGCCCTGCGCGCTGCCAATGAAGCCAAAGGGGATGTGCTGGCGGCGGTGAAGGATTACTTCATGGCGATTGCAACGGCTAAGGTCGGCACCAGCGCGCTCGAAGGTCAAGAAATCGGTTTTATTAAGAAAACCGATACCGTGGTCTTCAATGCCTATGAGTTGTTGTATGTTGCCAAACAAGAAGCCTTGGCAATGGCAGAAGCCGGTTACCGCCCACCGTTAAAAGTCAAAGCTTTCCCCGTGGCAGGTCGTGCGGGTGCCGCTTCGATTAAAGGTCAATTGGTCAATATGTTAGAAGGCCAATTTATCAGCAAACATGATTTCACCATTGCCAGTTTGATTGCTGACATCATGACCGGTGGTGATGTTGAACAGGGCACCTTGGTTGATGAGCAGTGGATTTTGGACTTGGAACGCAAAGGTTTTATGCAGCTGCTGCGTAACCCACTGACCCAAGCCCGTATTGCCAATATGTTGACCACGGGTAAACCACTGCGTAACTAATTCGGAGAACTGTGCAATGAGCAAGCAAATTCAAGAAGCCTATATCGTCGCAACCACGCGTACCCCTGTTGGCAAAGCCCCTCGCGGCATGATGCGCCATGTGCGCCCAGATGACATGCTGGCCCATGTGTTAAAAGGCGCTTTGGCCCAAGTGCCGGCCCTCGATGTTAATTTGATTAACGATGTGGTGGTCGGATGTGCCTTCCCTGAAGCAGAACAGGGTTTGAACATGGCACGTATCGGTGCTTTGTTGGCGGGTCTGCCCGATACTGTCGGTGGTATCACCATCAACCGTTATTGTTCTTCTGGTATCAACGCAGTACAAATCGCTGCCGACCGGATTCGTACTGGTGAAGCCGATGTGGTGATTGCCGCCGGTGCGGAATCGATGTCCTTGGTACCGATGATGGGCAATAAGGTTTCGCTCAACCCAGCAATTTTTGCCAAAGATGAGAACTACGCTATTGCCTATGGCATGGGTTTGACCGCAGAAAAAGTGGCCGAACAATGGAAAGTCAGCCGCGACGACCAAGACGCTTTTGCCGTCGAATCACATCGCCGTGCTTTGGCGGCCATGCAAGCCGGTGCTTTCCGTGACGAAATCACCCCGTTGGAAGTCACATATCGCACGCCAAACTTGAGCACCGGTGAAGTGGAAAGCCAAGTACGTTTGCTCGATAGCGATGAAGGCCCTCGCGCTGATACATCGTTAGAAGGCTTGGGTAAATTAAGACCTGTCTTCTCGGCCAAAGGCTCGGTCACCGCAGGCAATAGCTCGCAAATGTCCGATGGTGCCGGCGCGGTGGTGTTGGTCTCGGAAAAAGTGCTCAAGCAATTTAATTTGGTACCTTTAGCGCGTTACGTCAGCTTTGCTGTGCGTGGTGTGCCACCGGCTATCATGGGGATTGGCCCGAAAGTGGCAATTCCAGCCGCCTTGCAACAAGCCGGTATCAGCCAACACGATCTGAAATGGATTGAGCTGAATGAGGCGTTTGCAGCTCAGGCGTTGGCAGTGATGCGTGATTTGGAGTTGGATGGTCAAATTGTGAACCCTAACGGTGGTGCGATTGCCTTGGGCCATCCATTAGGCGCGACAGGTGCGATTCGTACTGCGACATTGGTTCATGGTATGCGTCGTCGCGGTGAAACTGGCTACGGTATGGTGACAATGTGTATCGGTACCGGCATGGGTGCCGCAGGGATTTTAGAAATCCTCTAATCCCAACAGTTGTAGGGTAGGCACCACAGTGCCTACCACATCGACCAACGGCAAAATATCACCGTATGTCATCCAGAACCGCCTTGCCCTGAATGGGGTGAGGCGGTTTTTTTTGGTGTTATGTTTTGGCGGTTTGCTTCGAGCCGTTTTGCAAAAACGTATGCCGTAACACCGCAGGCGTAGGGTAGATAAGCGTAGCGCATCTACCAACCAAACCTACCTAATCTCAAAGACGCTGGGTTACAGCTATAACCCAGCCTACCACTCTGGGGTGAGGCGGTTTTTTTTCTGGTGTTATGTTTTGGCGGTTTGCTTCGAGCCGTTTTGCAAAAATGCACGCCGTAACACCGCAGGCGTAGGGTAGATAAGCGTAGCGCATCTACCAACACTAGGATTTCAGGCAAACATTGCTTGAAAACCCCTTTGCAATCAAAATCATTGTGATTTCACCAAAACATCCACATTGGATTTAGCAGTAGTTGTAGGGTAGGCACCACAGTGCCTACCACATCAACCAACGGCAAAACACCGCTGTACGTCATCCAAAACCGCCGCGCCCTTGATTGGATGGGG
>NZ_ATVC01000065.1 GCF_000420525.1 Aquaspirillum serpens DSM 68 | reverse complement strand
CCCGCCATGAATGGCGAGGTTTTACGGCGCAGGGGATAAACGCGCCCAACGCCACGGTAAACAACACTGTCCAATACAAAATCAGCAGGCTAATCAAGAAAATATCAGTCGAAATCAAGGCTTGTTCACCCGACAAAGGCCACGACCAACCATACCACAGCCGCATTAAAGCAGCAGGCAACAAAAAAACCGCACTGCCATACAGCGTTAACTTTGGCATCGCTCGTAACACTTCACGCTCAATACCAGGTGGCGATGGAGGAAACTGTGGTAGCCGATTAAATAATCCAGACATAGTATTTCCCCTGCGGTTTTGTGGCTTTCAATAGACGCATAGTAGAAATAATCACCACTATTTGTCAATAACAAATCATGGACAAAAAATTATTGCAAATTTGATATTGCAGTATTGATTGAGGGTAAGTTGGGGGTGGGGAAGGAGTTGTTAGCACCGGCTTCGCTTATACTGATTGTTCTGCCACGCCACCGCGTGTCAAACACAATGCCACTGCCGACCGCCTTATCACCCCGCCATCACTGCCACAAAAAAGCAAAACATGATTTGATGCCTGTCCCACTGGTTTTGCCTAAGTTATCATCTTGGCTTTCTTCTATTTGGTTTTAGAAAGTCTGTTATGCAACTGCGGTTTAGCAAAATGCAAGGGTTGGGCAATGATTTTGTGGTGGTGGATGGGGTGCGCCAACAGGTGAATTTATCGACAGACCAACTACAACAGCTGGGTGATCGTCGTTTTGGCATTGGGTTTGACCAATTGTTATTGGTTGAACCACCGCACGACCCCAACAACGATTTCCGCTATCGCATTTTTAACAACGATGGCAGCGAAGTGGAACAATGTGGCAATGGTGCCCGTTGCTTTGCCCGTTTTGTTTTCGAGCAGGGTTTGACAGATAAAAAACAAATTCGGGTAGAAACCGCGCGCGGGGTGATTGTGCCGGAGTTATTGGACGGCGGTTTAGTGCGGGTAGATATGGGCAAACCTCGTTTTGAACCTGCTGAAATTCCGTTTGTTGCCGAGCAAGATGCCGTGGAACATCTGTTGGCCCTCGATCAAATTAATATCGCTGTCGGCGTGGTGTCGATGGGCAATCCCCATGCCGTGTTATGCGTGAATGAGGTGGACACTGCCCCGGTAGCAGAATGGGGCCCACACATTGAACATCATCCGCGTTTTCCGCAACGGGTTAACGCAGGCTTCATGCAAGTGGTTGATCGTAGTCATATTCGCTTGCGTGTATTCGAGCGTGGTGCAGGGGAAACCTTGGCTTGTGGTACGGGTGCCTGTGCGGCGGTGGTGAGTGGAATTCGCCGAGGCTTACTCGATGCCAGTGTTGAAGTGACCACACGCGGCGGGGTGTTACGGATTGAATGGGCAGGAAATGGCCATTCGGTATGGATGACTGGGCCTGCGGTAACGGTGTTCCAAGGCGAGGTCACACTGTGAAAGGGGACGATATTATGGCGATGAATGCAGCAGATATTGCTGCGTGGTTGGCTTCACATCCTGAGTTTTTTCATGACTATGCCGAGATGTTGGCAGAAATTCAGGTGCCACATCCTCATGCCGCCCATAGCGTGCCATTGATTGAACGCCAGTTATTGCTATTGCGGGATAAAAATCGGCAGTTGGCGTCACATATGCGCGAGTTGCTGCGGTATGGCGAACAAAACGATGTGATTGTTGACCGTGCCCATCGGATGGCAATTGATTTATTGCGCGCAAACACCGCAGAACGGGTGCTGCAAATCTCGTATAGCCATTTACGCTTAGATTTTGCCGTTCCGTGTGCCGATATTCGTTTGGTTCATCCCAGAGCACAGGGGTTGGGTGAAATTTATCTGGCGAATATCCCCGAACTCGAACGCTTGGGCGAACGGCCTTATTGTGGGCCGTATGCCAGCGATGCGGTGTTGCAGTGGTTCCCCGACGCCCACCGCATGCAATCCTTTGCACGGGTGGCACTGCGGACGGTGCGTGGAGAAGTGTTTGGTATGTTGGCGTTGGCTAGCGACGACCCGAATCGTTTTACTTCGGATATGAACACCGAATTATTGAGCCGAATCGCCGCTTTGATGGCGGCAGCGTTTGAACGTACGCTAGAGCTTTGATTAGGCCAGAGGGCGCTGCAATGCGGCGCCTAAAGCGCGGAGTTGTTGCATCAATTCGCTGAGCTGGCTTGGCGTTAATGCTTGGTCGGCATCACACCATGCCTCGCAGGGGTTAGGATGGACTTCAATCAGCAAACCATCGGCCCCTGCGGCCACTGCCGCACACGATAACGCCGGCACCATCCACGCTTTCCCACCGGCATGGCTAGGATCAACAATCACCGGCAAATGGGTTTCACGCTTCAGCACTGGAATGGCGGTAACGTCCAACACATTGCGATAGGCGGTTTCAAAAGTACGAATGCCGCGCTCACAGAAAATAATATTGTGATTTCCCCCCGCCGCAATATATTCGGCGGCCATCAGCCATTCGCTGATGGTGGCGGATAAACCGCGTTTTAAAATCACGGGTTTGTTGACTCGCCCAACTTCTTTCAGCAAATCAAAGTTTTGCATATTGCGGGCACCAATTTGGATCACATCAACATCGTATTCCAAGAAGGTGTCTAACATCCGCACATCCATCAATTCGGTCACGATGGGTAATTGACGACTGCGGGCGGAATGTAAAAAGTATTCTAAACCAGTGATGCCCAAACCTTGGAAAGCATAAGGGCTGGTACGCGGTTTGAATGCGCCACCGCGCATCATGCGACAACCTGCAGCCACCACCGCTTCTGCCGCAGCATCCATCTGTTCTTGGGTCTCGACCGAGCAAGGGCCAGCAATGACCTGCACCGGCAAACCACCGCCTAATTTAATGCCGCGAATATCGATCACAGTATCGTTGCTATGCCCTTCACGTGACACAAAACGATAGGGTTTCACGACATGCATGGCTTTTTCGACCCCTGGCAGTCGTTCGAATACTTCGCTGCTCAGTTGACGCTCATCACCGACGGCGCCAATTAAAGTGCGCTCGGTGCCGCGCGAGACATGCGCGGTTAAACCAGCCCGTTCAATACGCTCGACCACCGCTTGAATCTCGGCTTCTTGCGCTTGGCTTTGCATGATGATAATCATCGACACGGCTTCCTAAAAAAAAGCCCCTTGCCCTGTGAGAGTCATTAACAGCGGAGCTGTTGGCACACAGGGGAGAAGGGGACGGGGTAGGGAATTACGACAGAAGTTTGACTAAAGCTTGTACCGCTTGTTGTGCTGCGGTAAAGACCTGCGCTGGGGTGGCATCACCATACATATACGCTGGTGCAGTGATAATCGCGTTGTTGTGATCGACACACGCTTGATCGACTGGTGTCACCACATGTGGGATACCCCAGCTGGCGGCGGCTTTTACCATATCAGGGTATTCGCAATCCCCCAAAGTCAGTTGCACATTGCTCAATCCGACATCACGGGCAGCAATGGCGACGGCGAGGGGGGCGGCGCACAGTGCCACCACCGGTTTTTTGGCTTGGAGCGCTTGGCGCAGGACTTGACCAATATCATCAGCCAGTTGCGCTTTGTCGCCTGCGGTTAAAAAATCGGTGAAATTTTTCACTGCACCAAAGCCACCCGGCATCACCACTGCGGCATAATCTGCCACCTCAAGCGCATCGAGAGCACGAATTTTACCGCGAGCAATCCGCGCTGATTCGGTCAGAATATTGCGGCTTTCTTCTGCCACTTGTCCCTGTGCATGATCGATGACATGCATTTGTGGGCGATTAGGGGCAAAAAAGGCGACATCCAATCCTGCTTGTGACAGCGCCACCACTAGGCTGACCGCTTCGGTCAGTTCAGAACCATCGTAAACACCAGAACCAGATAACACCACGGCAACGGGTAGGGCGGAAGACGTCATGAATAAGCTCCTATAACAAGCAATGCCCCCAGTATGGGGGCAAGACGGGAATTAACCTGCGTAGTGCTGCAAAGCGTCGCGCAAGACGGTGATAAAGCGGGCATTTTCTTCAGCTAGGCCAATGCTCACCCGCAGGCTGTTTGGCATGCGGTAGCCAGCCAATGGCCGCACAATCACCCCATGATGCAGCAAATAGTCATTGATTTGTGCCGCTTGATCGCAGTGGAAGGTGACAAAATTGGCACGTGAAGGGATAAAACTCAGCCCCATCTCGGTCAAAGCAGCGGTAATTTGCTGCATTCCTTCATCGTTGACACGGCGGCTCTCTTGTAAAAAGGCCTCATCTTGCAACGCAGCCACGGCAGCCGCTTGCGCCAGCGAATTAACATTAAACGGCTGTCGCACACGGTTCACCAAATCGGCCACTTCGCTATTACTAATCGCGAAACCCACGCGCAAACCAGCAAGACCATAGGCTTTGGAGAAAGTGCGGCTGACAATCAGATTTTGAAATTCACGGCTCCATTCCACACTGTCGCCGCCTTCACCCTCGGCCAAGTATTCGGTGTAGGCCTCATCCAGTACCACTAACACTTCTTTTGGCACACTGGCGATAAATTGATACAGCTCATCGGCCGGTAATAGCGTGCCGGTGGGGTTATTGGGGTTGGCGATAAAGATCATTTTTGTTTTTTCAGTGATCGCCGCCCGCATTGCCGCTAAATCATGTCCCCATGCCTTAGCTGGCACTTCGACCCCTGTTGCACCAGTGACTTGGGTGACCAGCGGATACACGGCAAAGGCAAACTCCGAATAGATGGCCTCATCCCCCGCCCCCAAGAAAGTCCGCGCCACCAGCTCTAAAACATCATTTGAACCGTTGCCGAGAATCACTTGCTGTGGTGCTACTTTAAAACGCGAGGCCAGCGCCTGTTTTAGCGCAAAGCCATTACCATCGGGATAACGTGCCAAATCGGCCACAGCGGCTTGTAATGCCGCCTGTGCTTGTGGCCCCATGCCGAGTGGATTTTCATTCGAGGCCAATTTCACAATCGAGGCCTCGTCTAAATCCATCTCACGCGCTAATTCGCTGATAGGTTTTCCGGGTTGATAGGGGGCGATCGCACGGATCGACTCGGGGGCAAGGGTTGCGTACAACATGAACACTCCAAAATCAACGTAAAATTAGGCACCAGTGCGGTCTAACCATTTTGGTACAGTGACGGCCTGATAGCCGCTTAAGCGTTGAATCAGGTCTTCTGGTTCACGGGCATGGACAATCAAAGACAAATGGTCGTTGCGGATAAAACCTTGGGCGGCGGAGTGGCGTAAAAACGCCACCATCGGCAAATAAAAATCTGCCACATCCAATAGCCCCACTGGCTTACTGTGCATACCAAGTTGGGCCCAAGTCAGAATTTCGAAAAATTCCTCAAAGGTGCCGAAGCCGCCGGGCAAGGCGACAAAGCCATCGGCCAATTCGGCCATCTTCGCTTTGCGGCTATGCATCGAATCGACCACATGCAATTCAGTCAATCCAACATGGCCAATTTCTTTTTGCATCAGAAATTCGGGAATCACCCCTACCACTTCGCCACCAGCGGCCATCACCGCATCAGCCACCACACCCATCAATCCAACACGGCCACCGCCATAAATCAGGCGTATGCCACGACCTGCTAATTCCAACCCCAACAAGCGGGCGGCAACTTCATACTCTGGGCGATTGCCGAACTGAGAGCCACAAAATACGCACAGATTTTTCACAATGTCCTGTTCCTTAAATCACCGCCACCGGATATGAACCAATCACTTTCACAAAAGCCGCCCGTTGGCGCAAGGCATCTAATGCTTCTTGCATCTTTTGGTCGGCTTGGTGACCTTCTAAATCCATAAAGAATACATATTCCCACAATCCGGTGCGAGAGGGGCGAGATTCGAGTTTGGTCATGCTGACACCGGCATCGGCCAAGGGGGCTAACAAGCTGTGGACTGCCCCTGGGCGATTTTGTGCAGAACACACCAAAGTCGTTTTATCACGGCCCGATGGCGTGGCATCTTGATGCCCCAATACCAAAAAGCGCGTGGTGTTGTTGGGTTCATCTTCAATATTTTCATGCAGCCGCACTAAACCATAGCGTTCTGCGGCTGCAGTGCCAGCAATAGCAGCAACGGTTTCATCTTCGCTGGCCAAGCGTGCGGCTTCGGCATTGCTCGCCACCGACACGCGCTCAACATCGGGCAAGAAACGGTTTAGCCACTCGTGGCATTGAGCCAGCGATTGCGCGTGAGAATAGACCTTACGCGGGGGTGGAGCGTCTGGGTTCTTACGCAATAAATGATGATGAATGCGCAACACCACTTCGCCACAGATTTTCAGCGGCGTACTGACCAGCAAATCTAAAGTTCGCCCGACCGCCCCCTCGGTGGAGTTTTCCACCGGCGCAACCACATAGTCACAGTTGCGCGCCTCAACCACCCGAAATGCCTCATCAATCGAGACACACGCCACGGTATTGGCCGCATGGCCGAAATGTTTCACCGCCGCCGCTTGGCTAAACGTCCCTTCGGGGCCTAAGAAAGCAATCGACAGCGGTTTTTCCAATGACAAACAAGCCGACATGATTTCACGGAACAGAATCGCCACCGATTCATCTGGCAGTGGACCTTGATTCAAGTCTTTAATGCGGCGTAAAACCTGAGCCTCACGTTCAGGGCGATAAATCACCCCGCCGCCTTTAATCTCACCAATCGCACGGGCATGGCCGGCACGTTGGTTGAGTAAAGACAAAATTTCTGCATCAATGCTGTCGATGGCATGGCGATGGGTACTTAAGGCTTGGTCGTCGTGGTTAGGGGCATGAGGGGCAGCAGACATAATCTTTCCTTCGGGCATTAACGCGGATGGCGGCTGGCGAAATCGTGCATAAAGCTAACCAGCGCTTTGACACCATCAATTGGCATCGCATTGTAGATCGATGCCCGTAAGCCACCCACCGAACGGTGCCCTTTGAGTTGTACTAAGCCGCGATCTGCTGCTTGTTCAAGGAACAAGGCATCCAAGGCCGAATCATGAATGCGGAACGGCACATTCATTTTTGACCGGAATGGCGCTTCAACAGGGCAGCTATAGAAACCGGCGCTGTCTTCAATCGCTTGATATAACAGATGGGCTTTTTCTTCATTGCGTGCGGCAATGCCCTTAATACCACCTTGGGCCAACAACCATTTGAACACCAAACCAGCGATATAAATCGAGAATGTCGGTGGGGTGTTATACATCGATTCAGCGTCAGCATGAACGCGATAATCGAACATGGTTGGCGTTGCTGGCGATACTTCGCCCAATAAATCTTCACGCACAATCACCACAGTCAACCCTGCGGGGCCAATGTTTTTCTGGGCACCGGCAAAAATCAAACCGTAGCGGTTGATATCGATTGGGCGTGATAAAAAGTCGGAGGACATATCACACACCACCGGCACATCAGCAGTGGGTTCGAAGGGGAATTGCACACCACCGATTGTCTCGTTCGAGACATAATGCAAATACGCGGCATCGGGTGAACAACGCCACTGTGCTTGTTCTGGCACATAGCTAAAGGCGCGGTCTTCGCTGCTGGCAACAATATTGACATTTGCAAAGTGCTTGGCTTCTTTTGCTGCCATTTTCGACCAATGACCGGTCAACACGATGTCAATGGATTGTTTTCCACGCAACAAATTCATTGGCACCATCGCAAATTGGCTGGTGGCGCCGCCTTGGAGAAACAACACTTTATAGTTTTTTGGAATATCCAATAGCGTGCGTAAATCAGCTTCGGCCTGATGGATGATCTCCATAAATTCGCGTCCGCGGTGGCTCATTTCCATTACCGACATGCCAGAACCATGCCAATCAGCCAATTCACGTTGTGCGTCTAACAACACTTCATACGGCAGGACCGCAGGCCCTGCAGAAAAGTTATACACCTTACTCATCAGTTGAGAATCTCCGAGGGCCGCCGCAGCGGCAGGTTAAGCCAATAAGAAATGGGCGCGCGCCACAGCGACTGGCTGGCGGGCATCTTCTTGCCATGCTTCAATCAGCATGTGCGCTACACGCTTGCCTTGCTTGGTCAGTGAACAGCGCGCAAATAGCGGTTGTGGCCGGCCACTTTTCAAATAATCCAAAGAAAAATCGATCACCTTGGGCGGTTCGAGGGACTCGCGAATCCACATGAGATGAATTAAGGCCGCATTTTCTAAAAAACCACCGATCACGCCGCCATGCAAGGCAGGGAGGATGGGATTGCCGACATTACGCTCGGCAAAGGGCAAGGTAAACAGCAGATTTCCTTCGCCATCTTCAGACATTTCAACCCCTAATAAGCGGGCGTAAGGAATGCTGTCAATAATCCCGTGATAGTCTTTGGCATCACGTAAGGCTAAAAAACGGGTCATGTAATCGCTGGTCATGCCTGTCCTCCGCCTAAAACTGCCCGACTTGAAGCCCGCATAAAGGTTGCTAGACCGTGCGCAATCGGATTATTCATGTCCTGTTGGTAACACACCGCACGAGTAAAGGCGATTTGTCGTCCCAACTTATAACATTCCGCCCGACAGAACACGGTTTGCTGTGGTTGTGCGGGCTTGAGATAGTCAATACGCAGGTCGAGCGTGGCCATCGCTTCCGCTTCTTCCAAGCCAGTGAATGCAGACAACGCGCTACAGGTATCGACCAAGCTGGTAATCACGCCACCATGTAATACACCCGTGGCAGGGTTACCGACTAATTCCTCCCGCCAATCCACCGCTAAAATGACCCAATTCTCTGCGCTATCTACAAAACGCAGACCCAGCGTGGCGCAATGCGGCAAGCTGACGAACCATTGTTGCATGCGGTCAATCAACGGTGTCATGGACCACCTCGCTGCTCTCGCCTTCGACTTCTGTCTCATCTAGGGCGCTGTCGTCCTCATCACGTTCGGCAATTTTTTCCAAACTGACTAATTTTTCGCCGTCGTCCAAGTTAATCAACCGTACCCCTTGCGCCGCCCGACCGGTTTCCCGAATTTCAGCGACACGGGTGCGAATCAACACACCACCATCGGTCATCAGCATCAATTCGTCAGTTTCTTCGACCAAGGCCGCAGCGACCAAGGCACCGTTGCGTTCACCTGTATCAATCGCAATCACGCCTTGTGTACCGCGACGGCTCTTACGATATTCACTGATTGGTGTGCGTTTGCCATAGCCTTTGGCGGTGGCGGTTAGCACTTGGGCAAAGTCGGCGGCGTTAGCAGGGGCGGTCAACATGGCAATCACAAAATTGCCTTCTGGCAGTTCCATCCCTTTAACACCACGCGCACTGCGGCCCATGGCACGGACTTCTTGTTCATCAAACCGCACCGCTTTGCCTGCATCGGAGAACAACATCACTTCATGGCTGCCATCGGTCATCGAGGCACCAATCAGATAATCACCCTCATCTAAACCCAAGGCGATAATGCCGCTGCTGCGCGGACGGGAGAAGTCGGACAGGGCGCTTTTCTTCACAATACCGGCGCGGGTGGTCATAAAGACAAAACGGTCATCGCTAAATTCACGCACCGGCAAGATGGCGTTGAGTTTTTCGCCTTCGGCCAGCGGTAATAAATTGATGATCGGCTTACCGCGTGAATTGCGGCTGCCCTGCGGTAGTTCATAGACTTTGATCCAATACACCCGACCAAAGCTCGAGAAACACAGTAGGTAGTCGTGGCTATTGGCAACAAAAAGATTATCAATGAAATCTTCTTCTTTGGTTGCCATTGCCTGTTTACCGCGTCCGCCTCGGCGTTGGGCTTGGTAATCACCAATCGGCTGCGCTTTCATATAACCGCTATGCGACAGCGTGACCACCATATCTTGGCGTGGGATTAAATCTTCGATATGAATATCGGCGCCATATTTTTCGATTTCTGAGCGGCGAGCATCACCAAACTGCGTTTTGATTTGGTTCAACTCTTGCGCGATGATTTCGTTCACGCGCTCGGATTTCGCCAAAATATCCAGCAGATCGATGATGGTATCCATCACTTCGCGGTATTCACCGATGATTTTGTCTTGTTCCAGACCAGTCAAACGCTGTAAGCGCAACTCTAAAATGGCCTGAGTTTGTGCTTCGGACAGGCGATAACCGGCGGCAGAAAGACCATATTCTGGCAATAAACCTTCTGGGCGGGCTTGTTGTGCATCGACTTTGCTCAACATCTCGCTAACCAAAGCAGACGGCCATGTCCGCGCCATCAATTCACTCTTAGCTTGTACTGGATTTGGCGCGCCTTTTACCAAAGCAATGACCTGATCGACATGCGACAATGCCACCGCCAGACCTTCTAAAATATGACCGCGCTCACGCGCCTTACGCAGTTCAAACACCGTGCGGCGAGTCACCACTTCACGGCGATGGCGCAGGAAAGCTTCTAGGATTTGTTTTAAGTTAAGCAAACGTGGCTGACCATCAACCAAGGCCACCATGTTCATACCAAAACTGTCTTGCAGTTGGGTGTGTTTGTATAAATGGTTCAGTACAACATCAGGTGTTTCATTGCGTTTGAGCTCAATCACCACCCGCATACCTGATTTATCCGATTCATCACGCAAATCGGAAATGCCTTCCACCACTTTCTCACGCACCAACTCACCAATTTTGATTAACAAATTGGCCTTGTTGACCTGATAAGGCAACTCATCAATGATGATGGCTTGGCGGTCTTTGCCAAATTCCTCAACGTGAGTACGCGCACGAATCACCACCCGTCCACGGCCAGTGCGATAGCCTTCACGCACCCCAGCTGTGCCATAAATAATGCCGGCGGTGGGGAAGTCGGGCGCAGGGATAAAATCAATCAGTTCGTCAATGGTTAAGTCGGGCTTATCGAGTAAAGCCAACAGCGCATTCACCACTTCATTGAGGTTATGCGGTGGGATATTGGTTGCCATCCCGACGGCAATCCCCGAGCTACCATTGATCAATAAGTTCGGAATTTTGGCAGGTAGAACCAGCGGTTCGTGTTCAGAACCATCATAGTTCGGGCCAAAATCAACCGTTTCTTTTTCAATGTCGGCAAGCAATTCATGGGCAATCCGCGCCATGCGAATTTCGGTATAACGCATCGCGGCTGCATTATCACCATCCACCGAGCCAAAGTTACCTTGGCCATCAATCAGGGGATAGCGTAGCGAGAAGTCCTGTGCCATCCGCACAATAGTGTCGTACACCGCCGTGTCGCCATGTGGATGGTATTTACCAATCACATCACCCACGATACGGGCAGATTTCTTATAAGCACGATTCCAGTCGTTATGAAGTTCGTGCATCGCGAATAACACGCGGCGGTGAACAGGCTTGAGGCCATCACGCACGTCGGGGAGCGCGCGCCCTACGATTACGCTCATGGCGTAATCCAGATAGGAACGACGCATCTCCTCTTCGAGACTGATGGAAATGGTTTCCTTGGCGAATAATTGGTCTGTCATGAGGTCAGCGCACACACTTTGCGGTACGAAAAATGACCAAGATTCTAGCACGGACAGCGCCCTAAACACAGGCAGCAATAAAATGAAATTAGATGCAAACTATGTTCCTTGCAGTAGCCATAGCTAAGGGAGTCTAAGCTTGCTAGATGCCTTGCTTGGGTAAAACCGATACAATCCGCCCGTTTTCGACTGTTGCTCACGCTTGGGAGACTGTATCTTGCATCCTGCTACCCTTTCTTTACCCTCTTGGATGGCCGCGCAACAACATCAGGTAGAACAGGCTCTATTGCGTGTTTTACCTTCTGAACAAAAACACCCACAGCGTTTTCATGCAGCAATGCGCTATGCGGTGTTAAACGGTGGTAAGCGGGTACGGCCTTTGCTGGTATATGCAGCAGGTGAGCTCAGTCAAGCCCCCACCGAGGTGTTAGACATCGCCGCGTGTGCGGTTGAGCTGATCCACAGCTATTCATTAGTGCATGATGATTTGCCATGTATGGATAACGATGTCTTGCGGCGTGGCAAGCCGACTTGTCATATTGCCTTTGATGAGGCAACCGCGCTGCTGGCTGGCGATGCTTTGCAAACATTGGCGTTTGAGATTTTATCCCAACCCCTACCCAATCTCACGGCAACAACACAACTGTTACTGTTGAAAGAATTAAGCCATGCCAGTGGTGCGGGTGGGATGGCAGGTGGTCAGGCGATTGATTTAGCGGCCGTGGGCAAACAGCTCAACCAAGCTGAATTGGAACAGATGCACTGCTTAAAAACCGGTGCGCTCATTCGTGCTGCTATCTTGTTGGGTGCGCACGCGGGGCAAATTGAAGCAGAACACATTGCGGCCTTGGAACGTTTTGCTGGCCGGATGGGTCTGGCCTTCCAAGTGGTGGATGATATTTTAGATTGTGAAGCGGACAGTCAAACCCTCGGCAAAACTGCCGGTAAAGATGCGGCCCAAGACAAACCCACCTACGTCAGTATCATGGGCCTAGCGGCAGCCAAAGCGTTTGCAGCAGACTTGCATCAAGATGCCCGTGCTGCCTTAACCCCATTTGGTGATGATGCCAAGCGCCTGTTGCAACTGGCCGACTACATCATTACTCGTTCTTTTTAATGGATGAATGCTTGCCATCATGAGCTTACTTGACCGTATCGACTCCCCTGCGGATTTGCGTGCCCTCGACCGTAAGGACCTGCCTGTGTTGGCGCGTGAATTGCGAGAATTTCTTGTGGAATCGGTCAGCAAGACCGGTGGACACTTTGCCTCGAATTTAGGCGCCATCGAATTAACCATTGCCCTGCATTATGTGTTTAACACCCCAGACGATCGTTTGGTGTGGGATGTCGGGCATCAAACTTATCCACATAAAATCCTGACTGGCCGCCGCCATTTGATGCACACCTTACGGCAAAAGGGCGGGATTGCAGGCTTTCCAAAACGTTGTGAATCGCCGTATGACACTTTTGGTGTCGGTCATTCTTCCACTTCGATTTCAGCCGCCCTCGGCATGGCGGTTGCCGCCAAACAAGCCCGCCTCGATCGCCGCGTGGTAGCGATTATTGGCGATGGCGCGATGACCGCCGGCCAAGCGTTTGAAGCGTTGAATAATGCTGGCACGATGGATGCCAATTTATTAGTGATTTTGAACGACAACGATATGTCGATCTCGCCTAATGTCGGCGCGTTAAATCATTATCTCACTAAGTTAATGAGTGGTCGTTTCTATGCCAAGATGAAAAAAGGCTCGAAAAACGTGCTTGGCATTGCCCCACCATTGCAGAAATTAGCGGCGCGGGCAGAAGAACACGTCAAGGGCATGATCACGCCGTCCACGTTGTTTGAAGAATTTGG
The DNA here is from genome assembly GCF_000420525.1 of Aquaspirillum serpens DSM 68. Classification (GTDB taxonomy): domain Bacteria; phylum Pseudomonadota; class Gammaproteobacteria; order Burkholderiales; family Aquaspirillaceae; genus Aquaspirillum; species Aquaspirillum serpens. The sequence continues at coordinate 1,508 of NZ_ATVC01000065.1, read as the reverse complement.
TTTTAACTATCTTGGCCCAATTGACGGCCATGATTTGCCGACCTTAATCGACACCCTCTCCAATATCCGTCAACTCTCTGGCCCGCAGTTTTTACATGTGGTGACCCGTAAAGGGCAAGGTTATAAGCTGGCCGAAAATGATCCAGTGTTATATCACGGGGTCTCGAAATTCAGCCCAGCCAGTGGTTTAGCCACCACAAAAGGGACGAGCAAGCCAAGCTACACCCAAATTTTTGGTGATTGGTTATGTGATATGGCCAAAATCGACCATCGCTTAGTAGGCATTACGCCGGCGATGCGCGAAGGCTCGGGTTTGGTGCGTTTTGAAAAAGAACATCCCGACCGCTATTTCGATGTTGGTATTGCCGAGCAACACTCGGTAACCTTTGCCGCAGGGATGGCATGTGATGGTTTGAAACCCGTGGTAGCGATTTACTCCACTTTCTTACAACGTGCCTACGATCAGTTGATCCATGATGTGGCAATTCAAAACTTGCCGGTGTTGTTTGCCATTGATCGAGCTGGCCTAGTCGGTGCCGACGGCCCAACTCATGCCGGTGCTTTTGATTTGTCGTATTTACGTTGTATTCCCAATATGGTGGTGATGGCCCCTTCTGATGAAAATGAATGTCGTCAGATGCTCTACACCGGCTTTTTGCATGATGGGCCAGTGGCGGTACGTTATCCACGCGGCAGTGGCAGCGGCGTAGTGCCTGATAGCAATATGAGCGCCTTTCCTATCGGCAAAGCGCGGGTGTTACGGCAAGGACAAGGCGAAGTCGCTATCTTGGCGTTTGGCAGCATGGTGCATCCAGCGTGGCAAGCGGCGGAAGCCTGTGATGCCACGCTGGTGGATATGCGTTTTGTGAAGCCATTGGATGTAGCGTTATTAACCACATTGGCAGAGAAACACCGTTATTTTGTGACGGTTGAAGAGAATGCTGTGGCTGGTGGCGCAGGGGCGGGCTGTGCAGAAGCCCTCACCACCTGTTCCCAACGCCCAGCTTTCTTACATCTTGGCCTGCCAGATGAGTTTGTGGAACATGGTGATCCAGCGGTGTTGCTGGCGGACTGTGGTTTAGATGCCGAGGGGATTCTCACCTCGGTAAAAATGTGGTTATCGGCAGCACATCAGCAAACAGATTGATCGCTTAACAGCGCAGGGGCGAACCGGTGGGTTCGTCCCTACTGACACACCTCCTCAACCACAACTAAGCAGAAACAAACTTGCCGTAGCTTGCTCTGTCCATGTCCACGACTTCAACATTGACTTCCTCCCCGCCCTAAAGAGCGGGGATTCCTTCTGCAAGACGGCGAAGTCCCGCCGCGAGAATGTTTTTTGCTGCATTGGTGTCGCGGTCGTGTACTGCGCCGCAATTGCTGCAAATCCATTCTCTTATTCGCAAACTTGCCCTACCTTTCGGACTGCTGGCGGGTATGACACCGCAGCACGAGCATGTTTGGGTTGAAAACGCTTCGTTGATTTCCTCGAACACCACACATTGCCT
>NZ_ATVC01000064.1 GCF_000420525.1 Aquaspirillum serpens DSM 68 | reverse complement strand
GTGGTGTCTCCGGTGTTGGGATGTGGGGATTATAGTCCAGAAAAAATCGGGGTATGTAATACCCGTGCAGTAGGGCGGATAAGCGCAGCGCATCCGCCGAGATGTAGTGTGGGCATGGGTTTTGTGCCCACGAAACCGACGCCGCCGAGGGTAAAAAAAACCGCCCCACCCAGTTAAGGGCGAGGCGGTTCGGGATTGCGTACGGCGGTGTTTTGCCGTTTTGCCGATGTGGTGGACACAGAAACATGTCTACCGCATCGGGCTATTTTTGCTTGGCAATTTTCAACCAAATCTCATAAAAAACAATGGTTAATATAAAACCAATCCCTGCTAATATTGGCTCTAAAATAAGTAATGTTGAAGTTAATCGAGGTAAAAATGTTTTACAAATCCATAAACCTATAAATGATAACAAAAGGGCTACAACAAGACATACTAGGAAAATCAGACCTCTATGATAAATTGGAGTGTTTAGATGGTCTGCTTGTAACTCAAAGTATGATTTGTTTTCAAACCATGAAATAGCCAATGCTTTGGCTATAGTTTCCTTTGAGACCCCCTTCTTGTTATAGTTCTGAAGTAGTATTGATGTTTGAGAGTTAGGGGTTGCTCTATTCAAAGCATGTAAAACAATAGATTTTGATGCTAAATCAACAAACGATTCTCTTTCATTATTTGCCTCTTTTAGTAAAGCATCTTTTAGGCCCTCCATTGTTATAAATTTTTCATAACAAGGAATCGCAGATGTTTTTTCTTTGAAATTTTTCATATTTATAGAAAATTATTCGGTTTAATTTTTGAAGATTAGCAGAGAGTTAATTAAAAAATTTATAGCCGAAAAATATCATTAAAGATATTGCGTTTGGTTGATTTGAAAAGTAACGACTTTTTCATACCATGAAACACCAGACAGTTGCCAGGGGTGTCTTGATTGACCACCCCCACACCTTGGGAAATCACCGTGCCAGCGCGCACATGGCAACGGCCGATGATGGCGGTGTTCGGATACATGATCACGCCAGATTCAATCACCGGCGCCACACCATGGTTTTTGCCCACTGTGGAGTTTTGGTACAGCACCAGATAATCGGCATAGCTGGCCTTGGCCAGTACGATGCCGGCTGAGTGACCGATGAAAAACCGCGCAGGCATGTCGATCTCGTAAAACAGATCAATAGCGTTCAGTGCCTTGTTCAGGATGAACAGCTTGGTGGGCAACTCGGTGTCGCCGGTTTCTTTCCATAGCGTATTGGCCAGGTAGTACAGAAAAATACAATACTGGCTGGAATGCAGATGGTCGAACTCGTTTTCTTTCCACCAGCGAACCGCATTGATGCACACGCGCAGGCGCTCCAGCGCTTGCGGCAGATGCTGGCGAATCAAGGGCAGGTTGATCGGCAGGCCATCGGGCACAAAGTGCTCCAGCTGGCGGGCAACAAATTGCGCCAGGTGTTCCTGATCCAGGCGGCGCAGGGTGAGCGAGGCAGTCATGCGGGCAGGTTCCGGACAAGGGTTTGTAAGGTGTGCAGGGTGTCGGCGGGCGTTACGCCCAACGCGCACAGATTGTCGATATGGCAGCGCGCCAGCGACATCGGCTCGCCGCTACGGCTAAAGCTGATGTCCACGTCCAGCGGGCGTAGGGCGTCGGCAATCTCCTGATTGAAGGTGTTGACGCCGCTGGCGACATTAAAGATGTCGCAGGCGCGTTGTTCGCCCATGGCGATCAGGCTGGCCACGGTGTCATCCAGAGTGATGTAGTCGCGGCAATAACCTGGGGAAGAATCCAGGGTGAAGGCGCGCTCGTGGCGCAGGCGCTGCAACAGCTCGGACAAAAATCCCGGCGAGCCAGGCTCGGCATCGTACACACAGGACAGCCGGGCAATGCTGCTGCGGCTGGCAGCGGTGGTTTGGCACAGGTTTTCACCCAGCGCCTTGGAGAGATCGTATAAATGACGTGGGTTGTTCGGACTGAGGCTTAACGGGGTGTCGCCGCGCCCCTCGGCAATGGGCAGACCATCATAGAGGCGGGTGGAAGACAGATAAACAATATGCTCGAACTGTGCTTCTTCCAGGATGCGCGCCAGATAGCTGACATGGGCGGTGACAGTGTCGAACGGTCGCTGGGCATAATCGGCGGTCAGGCCGATGCAGTAAAACACCACGCCCAGCGGCTGTTGCAGGATTTCCGGCGCTTGGCGCTCGGGGACCCAAAGGTTAGTACCGCGCAGAGTTAATTCTCTAACCAGTCGTTGACCGACAAATCCCGTTCCCCCCAGTACAGTAACTAACTTCATTCACGCCATCCAATCACAGCTAACGGCTGGCCAGCGTTGATCGAATAAGGAGCAATTTCGCCGCGCACCACGGCGCCAGCGCCAATCACACAGCCACGGCGCAAGATAGCGCCGTCCAGAATTACGCAGTTGGCGCCAATCCAGACATCATCTTCAACGACAATGCCGCCCTTGCTCGGGCGGAAACCTTGCTGGCGGATGGGGATGTCGCGGCGGTGGTATTCGTGGTTGACTGGGGCAAAGGTGCAGTTGGCGGCAATGGCCACATCGTCACCAATCTGGATGCCATTGCCGGTATACAGCACACAACCAGAGTTGATCACCGTGCGGGTACCAATGATCAGGTCACCGTTGCCGCCAGCAGGCTTGATTTTGACAAAGGAATCCAACACTGAATGGGCACCCAGCACAATGCGAGTGCCGCGCGTGGAGTCTTCGATGTCAGCCAGCGCCGACACGCGGGCTTTAGGATGCAGTTCAATCATGCAGTGTCATTTCGGTAAAGTGGGTAACTGGCGTCGCGTTCCGACAGGATCGGCGCCGCCAGCGGCCAGTTGATGGCGAACGCAGGGTCATCCCAGCGCACGCCGCAGCTGTGGCCAGGCACGTAGGCCTGCGCCATCTGGTAAAACACTTCCGAGTGGTCTTCCAGGGTCTGGAAGCCATGCGCCACGCCTTTGGGGATGTACAGCGTGCGGTGGTTGTCGGCCGACAGCTCCACCGCATGCCAGCGCAGATAGCTGGGCGAGTCGCGGCGCAAATCCAGGATCACATCATAAATGCGGCCTTGGGTGACGCGCACCAGCTTGATTTCTTCGTGCGGGGCGCTTTGGTAGTGCATGCCGCGCAGCGTGCCGCGCCGCTGGTTGAACGACACGCTTTGCTGCTGCATGTGTCCTTCCAGGCCGTGCGCCGCCAGGGTGTCCACGCACAGACTGCGGGCAAAAAAGCCGCGCTCGTCGGCGATGGGCTGGATTTCCAGCAGCCAGGCGCCGGCGATCGGCGTTTCGGTCAGCGTCACGCCACAAACTCCACGCGCGGAATCGGCACGGCAAAGCGCCCGCCCCATTCGCCGATATAGCTGTGAGCGGCAACGATTTCGTCCTTGAGGTTCCACGGCAGAATCAGCACGACATCCGGCTTGGCTTCACGCAGTTTTTCCGGGGCGTACACCGGAATACGCGTGCCAGGCAGCCAGGTTCCCTGTTTGTGCGGGCTGGCGTCCACGGTGAAGTCGATCAGGTCGGTGCGCACGCCGCAGTAGTTCAGCAGGGTGTTGCCCTTGGCCGGCGCACCGTAGCCGGCCACGCACGCGCAGGCCTTGCTCTTTGGCGTCGATCAAAAAGCGCAGCAGTGCGCGCTTGGTTTCGTCCACCTGGGCGGCAAAGCGGGCGTAGATGTCCAGCTCGTCCAGGCCATCCGCGGCTTCTTTGTCGCGCACCGCTTGCAGGCCGGGCTGGGTGGCGTGCGGGCCGTTGGCGTGCTGGGCAAAGATGCGCAACGAGCCGCCATGGGTGGGCAACTCCTGCACGTCGAATAGCGTCAGACCGTGGTGGGCGAAGATGCGCTCCACCGCCAGCAGCGACAGATAAGAGAAGTGCTCGTGATAGATGGTATCGAACTGATTGTGGCGGATCAGGTTAAGCAGGTGGGGGAATTCCATGGTGATCACCCCACCCTGCTTGAGCGCCACTTTCAGTCCGCCGACAAAATCATTGATGTCCGGCACATGGGCCAGCACATTATTGCCTAGCAGCAAATCGGCAGCGTGGCCGGCGGTGACCAGCTCATGGGCGGTGGCCACGCCAAAGAACTTCACCCAAGTGGGGATGCCCTTGCCGATGGCCACTGCAGCGGTGTTGGCAGTGGGTTCCACGCCCAGCGCCGGGATGCCGGCGGCGACAAAATTTTGCAGCAGATAACCGTCGTTGCTGGCGATTTCCACCACCTGGCTGGCGGCGTTCAGGCCAAAGCGAGCGGTCATTGCCTCACTGTACTGACGGGCGTGTGCCAGCCAGCTGCTGGAGTATGAGGAAAAATAGGCGTATTCGTCGTTGAAAATATTTTCCGCGCGCTCGAATTCTTCCAGTTGCACCAGTTTGCAGCTGGGGCACACCCAGGCGTGCAGCGGGTAGAACATCTCCCCCTGGTTCAACCGCTCGGCTCTCACATAAGAGTTGGACAGCGGCGACAGGCCCAGATCGGCAAAAGTGTGTGTCAGCGGTGTATGACAGAAGCGGCAATGACGGGACATAAATTTCTTACTCTTAACTCTGATTGTTATTTAGATAATTCAATATCTCTGCCAAACATAGCTCACGCACATCGGCGCCTGCGTTCTGGGCCTGATACCAGCTCATGGTGCGCGTCACCGTTTCGGCCAGACCCCACCTAGGCTGCAAGCCCAAGGCCACGCGGGCCTTGGCTGTTTCCAGCGCGAGCCAACCCGCCTCATGGGGACCGCTGTTCCCATCGCTGTAGCGGACCTCACCCGTGCCATAGGCTTGTCGCGCCAGTTCCACCACCTCGCGCACCGTGGCCGCTTCGTGGGTATGAGGGCCAAAGTTGTAGGCGCCAGCCAGTTCAGGGTGGTGCCAGAGTTTTTCGGCCAAGGTGAGATAGCCGTGCAGGGGTTCCAGCACGTGTTGCCAGGGGCGGATCGCTTGAGGGCGGCGAATCTCCAGAACTTCGTCGGCCTGCCAAGCCCGCACCGCGTCGGGGATCAATCGGTCTTCCGACCAGTCGCCGCCGCCGATCACATTGCCAGCACGTGCCGACGCCACCGCGACACCCTGGCCTTTAAGGAAAGCATCACGGTAACTGGCAATCACAATCTCGCTCGCCGCCTTGCTCGCGCTGTAGGGGTCGTGCCCACCCAAGGCATCGTCTTCGCGATAGGGATAAGGGTGTTCCAGATTGTGATAGACCTTGTCAGTGGTGATCATCAGCGCCACACGCACCGAATCCAGACCACGTAGGGCATCCAATATATGAACCGTACCCATGATGTTGCTGGCGAAAGTTTCGATAGGCTCGCGGTAGCTGGCTCGGACCAAAGGCTGCGCAGCCAAGTGCAGCACAATCTCTGGTTGAAAGGCACGTACTAAAGCTGCCAAGCGTTCGGCATCGCGTATATCGCAGAAATGGCTGTCGATACCCTCTGCCACTCGCGCCAGTTTGAATAGGTTGGGGGTTGTCGCGGGTGGTAAGGCAATCCCGCACACCTGAGCCCCGAGGCGCTGCAGCCAGAGTGTCAGCCAGCCGCCCTTGAAACCGGTATGCCCAGTGACCAAGACGCGCTTGTTGTACCAAAAAATTGTTGCGTCACTCATCACAAGTACCAAAATCATCCGCAACTTGGCTGAGGTTTGAATAGGCATTAATCAATTGCTGCCGAACACGTAGTAGTGGTGGGACAATTACCTGATTAGTATGCATCAGTGGATTACGATCCTGTCTAAAAGTTGTTTCAAGCTGGTTTAGTACAGCAACTTGTACAGCTCGCGTAGCCTGCCAACAGTTCAACCATTCTGACAAACGCACAAATTTCCCCTTCCTCACCTTTTGTGCCATTGAACTGAACTGCTGATGAAAGCACGCAGTAGGTTGAAGTCCACGCCATTCGGCATCACGGCGTAGCAGGCCCTCGAAAGCAGCATATAACTGCATTACAGCTGCACGCTCTTCATATTCTTCTTGGCTACGGCGTTCTACTTCCCACTCGAGAGAAGACATACCATGCAAACCATGGAGTGGATTTTGTAAGGTGGTATGACTGACACTATGGATCGACTGCCGTACTAAAAGATCGAGCGCAGATAGGCCATGTAATGCAAGCTCAAAGCGAGCGGCTATGTCAGCACCTGAATTCCAAGCAGATAACGCCAGAGTCAAGACAACATCTCCTCACCCAGAACAATGGCCAGCAATTTAGCCAAACCCTCTTGGTCCAAAGGAAAACTAGCTTTGACTCCCCGTCCCAGATAGACCAACCACCCCCAATCTCGCTCGTGAGAGGAGCGATGGCCTGAGTCGTCTGAACTTGGAGTACATTCGGCAATCAATTTCACACTGGGGGTACCCGGCTGATCACTTACAACATCGATTCGCCCACACGCACCGATGAGCACAGAACCAATGGGCCGAAATGTCACGACAGCAGCACCGATTTGCACCCGTAAGCCCGTTGCAGTGTAGCGACCCAAGGTTTCCTCATTGATTTCTAGCGAGAAATGTTCAATTTCGTCCTCGCTCATGCCACTCTGACGCAGCCATGCTTCGATGCGCTGCAATGTACCATCAAGTTCAGCAAGCCATTTATCTCGACGCAAACGCCAATCCACTGCATCAATTTCAACGTTTTTTGCTTTATCTTTCTGTCTTGCAATCAGTTCAGCCAAGGTCATTACACTCTCTCCAGTACGGTTTACCACTGCTTCCAAGGAGCTTTACCTGATGCCCACAGATCTTCGAGTAAATTCTTTTCACGCAGCGTATCCATTGGCTGCCAGAAGCCGGTGTGCTCAAAGGCGCGCAGTTGGTCGTCTGCTGCCAGTTTAGCCATCGGCTCCAGTTCCCAACTGGTTTCATCACCAGCAATGAGGTCAATCACCTGAGGCGACAGAACAAAGAAACCGCCATTGATCCAGCCGCCATCGCCACGAGGCTTCTCGATAAAACCCTGTACGGCATCGCCTTGGCGTACTAAAGAACCAAATCGACCAGGAGGTAATACGGCGGTCACAGTTGCTTGTTTCCCGTGGTTTTTGTGAAACTCAATTGCTGCTGAAATGTTAACATCAGAAACACCATCTCCATAAGTAAAACAGAATGATTCTTCTTGCTTCAGATAATCTTTAACTCGCTTTAAACGTCCACCTGTCATGGTGTCTTCGCCGGTATCTACCAGCGTTACTTTCCATGGTTCAGCCTTTTGTTCGTGTACTTCCATTTTGTTGTCTACCATGTCAAAAGTAACATCTGACATGTGCAAAAAATAATTAGCAAAGTATTCTTTTATAACATAGCCTTTATAGCCACAACAAATAATAAAATCATTAACACCATGAGATGAATACATTTTCATAATGTGCCAAAGAATTGGTTTGCCACCAATTTCAATCATTGGTTTGGGCTTAAGATGTGTTTCTTCAGAAATACGGGTACCTAACCCACCAGCAAGAATTACCACCTTCATTTTTCACTCCAATTTTAATTATTAGATAAAATGTTGTTTATTTTTTCTCTGATTTTTTCAATGTATTCATCTTCTAGATGAATATGATTACAGAAATTTGATGCAAACTTATATCTTCCATGAGCACATTCATATTCCATCATTGCAACCAATGCTGATTGATCAAATGGGAAACTAAGTAATATCTTTTCAGCCAATACCTTTACATTAACCCAATGGGCTAAAGTAGTGCCAAGCGGTATTTCTGAATCTTTTGGTTGTTTTAATCTAGCATTGATCAAAAGATGCTGAAGTTTTTCAATAGCTTCTTGATGTGTTATGCTTTCTCCTTGCTTTATGAACACCTTAGGTAATTCATATTTTTTCTCTGAATTAATTTTCCCCAACCAATTACCAATTAAAGATTCTTTTTGTGAGATACTTAATTTTTCTGCGCAGAAATCAAACCAAGTCAGTCTAACTGCGTCAGAAAAAAAATTCGTAAATTTTTTCTCATTCATTAAATCACTTTTTTCCATTTCAAGCCTCTGCTGCATTCTTTGAAGATTCAATCTTTCTAAATTTTCTGCTAGGCTAGTAGCTATTTCGATGTATTCATCCTCTGATTTAGCAAGCCATTCTTTTTTATTAAGAAAATATAAGATTGATGTACTTAGACGGCCTCTAAAGGAATGTCCCTCCATAGAAACTAGCGGAACGCCCATCCAAAGAAGGTCAAATGTAGTTGTCCCACCCGTTAATGGGAATGGATCTAAAGCAATATCTATATTATGATAAGTGAGATATTGATTTGCGCTATTTCTACCAACTAAAATTAGTTTTTCTTTATCTATCCCTAAACTTTCACATCTATCAGCAAACTGACGTGCTATGGCATCTACATTTAAACCATTTCCTTCGATTAACAATCTGGAATTATTTACTTGACTCAGTAATTTTCCCCAAGTTTTCAGTGTTCTATCTGTTAATTTTGAAATATTGTTACAACAACCAAACGTAACAAAACCATTTTTCAATGCTGGAGTGGGTTTTACATCGTAATCTGAATAATAACGCAATTCTGGTTTCTTAATTAATGGTCGATAAACACAAAAAGGAACAGGCAATCTAATTAGATTTTCAGTGTATTGATCATCTACTCCTACTGGATCTGCAATTTTATCAGTTATACGCCATTGGATAGATTCAAGACCTGTTGTTCCTGGATAACCCAACCATGTAATTTGTACAGGTGCAGGATGATAAGCAACTGTTTGCAACCCATTACGACCTGTATGGCCCGCTAAATCAATTAAAACATCTATTCCGTCATTAAATATAATTGAAGCTTGTTCTTCTGGAGATTTATTTGCAAGATATGAAAACTTATCTGAAGCAGAATGAATCCGATCTGTTACAGCATCACCACCTGAATATGTATAATAACAATAAATCTCAAATTTATTTCTATTAATATTAAAAAGAATAGGTTCAAAAAAATACATAACGGCATGACTGTTAAAATCAGGTGAAATAAACCCTAACTTTATTTTTTTAAATGGATCTAAAGATGTGGGATATGATCTTGGCCATTTTATTTTCTTTTTTGATTCGCAATTTTTAGAAAAAAGTTTAGCTATTTTAACAGCATCCATAACGTCGGAATTTTCATCATACAGCATACCAAATAAGGTTGATGTGTAAGACTCATGGTTGTCTGGCCATTTTTCTAGAATCAGACGACTAATTGCCAAAGACTCTTGCAATCTCCCCTGTGCTGTTAATGCCGCACTAAGATTACCATACGATTTAATATCGTTAGGATTAAGAGAAACCGCTGTTCTTGCAGCATTTTCTGCTTCTATTAATAATCCCGAATAACAAGCACTTGCTGCTAAGCTAATCCATGCATTCACTAATTGAGGTGATAGCTCTACTGCTTTTTTTGCAGATTTATAGGCATTTTGCCAATCTCTTATTTCAATATAAGCAGCAGCCAGATTATTATATAAATCAGGATTTTCAGGACTCTTCTCTAAACATTTTATGTAAAGAGGAATTGCTTTCTCTGGATTTCCTTCCCTGACATATAAGACTGCTTTATTTCCGTTTGCGTACAAATCTTCTGGTATTTTTTCTAATGTCTTATCACACAAAACATGCAAAGGTGCAAAGTATCCCTTCTTAAATGCTTGTCTTGCTTGTTCCCTAGCAGCAGTATCAATATCGACTGGAAGTTGATTAATATTAAGTTGTTTTTCGCACCAAAGTATCCACATGGTTCGATAAGCAATTTCAACTTGTTCTGTAAATGCTTTCTCATTCATTAATGCCGATGCTTCTGTTGCTTGACGTAAATTTAGACGCCAATAATTTAGGCGATCTATATCTGACGCCATATATAATGCTTTCTCTATATATTCTTGATGGTTTTTACATAACCAATCTTTTTTGCCTATAGCATTTAAGAATGTAGTGCCCATTCTAGAAACAAAGCTATCCCCTTCTAAAACTACTATTGGCACACCAAACCATAAAATGTCACAAGTTGTTGTACCTCCATTTGTTGGAAATGGATCTAAGCAGATATCAATCTCATGATAGCGAATATATTGTTTTTTTACATCTCTTTCTAATAAAATTAATTTTTTTTCGTCTATGCCGTATGATGCAAATTGTGAAATAATTCTTCTGCTTGTTGAGCCTTCTAAATCTACTACCTCTAAAAGTAATTTAGAGTTTTGTACGGATAACAATATTGTAGACCATATTTCAATAACTTTTTGAGATAATTTTCCGATGTTATTTAGAGAACCAAATGTAATAAAACCATTCTTTAATGCAGGTGTTGGCTGAGTTTGAAACTCTGGAGTATGTCTTATTTCTGGAGAACGTATGCAGGGACGATAGGCACAGAATACCTCAGGCAATCGCCATAACCGTTCACTATATCGATAATCAATGTTGACAGGATCTGCAACCCAATCTGTTAATCGCCAGTCCATTGTAGGTAGACCAGAGGTATTAGGGTGTCCTAACCAAGTAACTTGAATTGGTGCTGCTCGGTAAGCAAATATACTTAGCCTGTTACCGGCAGTGTGTCCTGCTAAATCAATTAAAATATCCAATTGATCTTCAAGTATTTTTTCAACTAAATAATCATCACTCCATAAAACTGTCTCATACCATTCGTCGGCTAAATGGCGTAACCGCTGATTAACATTGTCCTTCTGCCCTTTATTGTCATAGCATATAATATGAAAATCTTTATGGTTATGGTTAGCAAGAAGAGGCTCAAAAAAATAAGAAACCGAATGATCTCTTAAATCAGGAGAAATATAGCCAACTCTTAATTTTCTATTTTGATCAATAATATTTGGCCATGTCTTGTTTCGTTCACCAAAAATTTTGCAGAACTTTTCACCAAAAACACGATGCGCCTCAGCTATTTCATCAGCTGTCTTGTTTGAAGCATATTGGATTGAAAGTAGGTAATTATTAAAAGCTTTTAAATGATTGGGGTTTATTGATAATACTTTTTCAAAACAATCTATAGCATCTTCCATTTCACCGATTCTTTGCAGTGCATTACCCATATTATTCCAAGCATCTGCAAAATTTGGTTGAATTTTGACTGCTGTTTTTGCATATTCAATAGCACTTTGATAATTTTTTAAATCTGTGTATAAAAAAGAAAGATTACTATATGGCGATACATATTTTGGATTAATTTTTATTGCTTGTTGATAACAAAACTCTGCTGCTTTATTATTTTTCCATTGTCGATATAAAACACCTAATGTATTCCATATGATTTCTCGTTTTGGCTCACGTGCTAAAATTGAAATACATAAACAAAAGCAGTCATCGAATTGACCTCGATTAAAAAGCTCTACGGTAATAGACTGATCGTTGTTACAAGTTGTATAAGAAAGGTTATTTTTATTTTCTAGAAACCATTTTTTAATTAATTTGATTTCTGGGAATTCTTTTAATTTTGATATCATCATAGTATCTTTTCAACAAAAAAGCGCCAGCTGTTAGGCTGGCGCTTCTAGGTTTCTACATCTAGTTAACTCTTAAGAGAGTTAAGCGAAGTCTGCACCTGTGATAGTACCTGTGACAGTACCAATCAATTTCACTGCAACATCATCACCAGTCAAACCGTCACCCAACAGATCTTGTACCAGATACTGACCTGTGTTGTACCAGATACTGACCTGTGGCAGAACCAGCTGCAACATTAACAATAAAGACGTTACCTGCTACTGCTGCGTAACCACCACCCAATGCTGCAATTGCATTATTAGCGTTACCCACGAAAGAGGTAAAGTCAGAGGTAGCTACATTCAATGTATAAGTAGCAACACCGGCAACACCTGTTTGCAGAGTATCATCTGCGACCACAAAATTAGAGATAGAAGTAAGCTTATCTGCTCCTAAGGCTAGTGTGCTATTCGCGACATTGATTGTATCTGTGCCAGCGCCACCATCAACAGTATTAGTACCTGTACCCACGGTAATGCTATCGTTACCAGCACCACCATTAATGGTGTTATTACCGTTACCAACGGTAATTTGGTCATTACCAGCACCACCATCAACAGTGTTATTACCATTGCCCGCAGTAATGGAATCCGCACCATCTCCACTGATTAGGTTGTTATTACCGTTACCAACAGAAATTTGGTCTCCATCAGCACCTGTGTTAATGGTGTTATTTCCATCTCCAGCAGAGACATTATCAGCCCCAGCACCTGTGTTAATGGTGTTATTTCCATCTCCAGCAGTGACAGTATCAGCCCCTAAGCCAGAATCGATGGTGTCGTTACCTGCACCACCTGTAACAATGTCATTCCCAAAGCCTGTTGTAACGTTGATATTGCCATCAGTTTCAGCAGCAAAGTTGGCAGTAATCGCACCCACAGCTTGAGATGCATTAATAGTCAGTGTTTGACCTGCCGCTACAGTAGTGTCCGAACTATAAGTGATAGTACTTGCGGCCAAACCTGCTGCAAAATTGATAGTCTCTACTGCAGAAACGTTAGACAGTGTAAACCCTGTACCAGCAGCATCAGTAAAGTTCAGTACGTCAGCACCAGCAGCACCATTGATCGTGCCGTTGAAGCTCGTTGCTGTTACGTTGAAGGTATCTGCATTAGCAGTACCAGTTTGATTTGCGTTTGCTGACAAGTTGTCGTAGGTTGAACCAGCACCGGCAGCACCACCGCCTGTTACCACTCCACCAGCAATCGCAGCAGAAGCGGATACGTTATTGCGGAAGGTTGTATCTGCTGCGGTTGCACCACGGGCAACAAAAGTATCCCCAGCATTGTCGATCGATCAATGCTTGCAGGCCAGCCAATGTCAAACCGGTTTGGTTGCCATATGTAAAGGTGACAGTTGCACCGTTCATGGCAGATACATCAATACCACGATTAATCAGGGTATTTTTCAGTTGGTTGTTAGTGAACAAGTCAGTCACATCAACGTTCACAGTATCACCAGCAGAAATCTGGTTTGCATTAGCCGCTTGGTTTGTCGTGATAACGAATGCACCTGTTGCCGAAGTGTTGTTCAGAATGAACGATTCGGTCAGCTCAACAGTGAATTGACGGCTGGAAGTGCTATCAGACTTAGTCAGGATAATACCTTCAACGTTTTTCACGTTGGCCAAGTCACCACGGCTTAACACTGCATTGTCAACAACAGTGATGGTATCGTAGTCACCTGCACCTGTTGCACCTAAGTCGTTACCGACGTCAACCTTGGTGTTGCTGTTCAGGCTGGCTTCGTTAACGATGATACGGTCAGAACCAGAACCACCAATGAAATCAATCTTACGGCTTGCAGACAGCGCGGTCAGGTCGATCGTGTTAACAGTGTTATCTTCTGCAACGTTACCACGGTTGTTGCTTGGGTTAGCAGTGCTAGTGTCGGAAGATTGAACAATTTTGTCGGTACGGATGGTCAAACCAGCATCAGAGGCAGCAACAAAAGCGTCGGAAACGCGAACGGTGTTGATGTTACCGCGCAGATCCAAGACATCAATACCAGATTTGTTTTCAAATTCGGTGGTGGTCAAGGAGTAAGTACGCTGACCATTGACACCCACTTGGATAGTATCAGTACCTTCGCCACCAACAATGGTGTCGTCAGCAGTGATAGTAGAATTCAATGCGTTAGCAATGAAAGCGAAAGTGTCGTCACCTGCACCGCCGGTTGCATTCACTGCACCGACTTCGAACTCAACGTAGTCGTTACCCTTACCACCTTTGAAAGTAACGTTGGTTGCGTTGCCGTCAACACGGTTGGTGAAACGAACATTAACAGCAGCCTCAGCAGCAGAAGCATCAACTTCGGTCACAGTAGCTGCAACAGACAGCAGGTTCGAGCTGGTTGCACCAATTTGTTGGCCAGCAAGACCTGTATCGGTATCGCTAACACCCAAGTCGCCACCTACTGCGCGGTCGGTCAGACCCCAGCTTGGATCACTGTTATCAACGATAACTTGAGCTGCTTTACCAACTTCTTGTGTACCAGTGATGACGACCTTTTTCAGAGAACCATCATCATTACCACCTTCGGTTGTGGTGGTGGAGGAACCAGCCCAGCAGACACGATGTCAACTTGGCGACCATCATTGCGACCGGATGTATTCAGTGTGTTACGGCCAGAGGTGCCGCCAGATACCAAGTTCAGAGTTTCAACACCAGCACCAATGTTCAATACGCCAGTAGCAGCAGTATTCACATTAGCCAGTACATTGTTTAACTCAACAGTCAGAGCGGTGCTCGAACCTTCGATCGCAGATTGACGGAAGTCAGCTTGGATAGTACCAGCGATGGAGTTGGCTTCGTTGGTCCAAGCCAATGTTGGAATGTTGTCGCCAGTTTTCAGCAGGTTAACAACACGCAGGTTTTCACCTTGGTTGATTTGGTCATAAACAACCTTGGTCACTTCAGTGATTTCGTTTTGACCTTGGTTGATGTTGTAGTCAAAAGTCACTGCACCATTGGTCAGGTTAGTACCAATTTGCAGGGTTTCGATGTTTTTGATACGTGCGCCACCAGCATAGTTATTGCCAGTCATGTTCACGATCAAGGTGTCGTTACCAGTAGCACCATCAATGTTATCGGCGCTGTTCAGCGTGGTTTGGTCCTGAGAACCTTGTTGAACACCAGCCACTGCACGGAAGTTATCATCACCAGCAGTACCGGTAAACACGTCTTGACCAGTGGTCAACACGCGAGACACGCCAGCTTCGTTACCGCCGGTGTTGCCGGTCAGGCTTTCGATAGCGGTGGTCACGGTTGCAGCGTCATTGGTCACAGCGTCCAGAATGGAAGTGCTGATCTCGTTGCCTTTGTTGCTGTCAACATAATGAGCAGCCACTTTAACGCGGTTTTCCAGCTGTGCTTTTGCATCAGCAAATGCAGCGTCAGACAGAATAGCGCGGATACCAGCAGCAGCAGCGATACCGACGTTACCGCCGTTTGCATTCAAAATGCCTTCCAGCGCGGTCACTGCTGCTGCTTTATCTGCAACAGTCGAACCCAACAGGTTCTCAGCCAATGTTTTGGCTTTTTCTGCGTCCGAGAATGGGAAAGCATTGATCGCGAAT
>NZ_ATVC01000063.1 GCF_000420525.1 Aquaspirillum serpens DSM 68 | reverse complement strand
CCCGCCCAAGGTGGCTGTCTCCAATCTGGTGAACAGCTTGAAAGGCGTGTCCAGCCGTTTGCTACGGAAGGAACGCCCCGACATCCAGAATCGCTACTGGAATGGCGTCCTGTGGTCGCCATCCTACTTCGCCTCAAGCTGTGGTGGCGCACCTATTTCCATCGTGCGCCAATACATCGAACAGCAGCAGACGCCACACTGAAACCCAAGGACGGCTACGCCGTCCGCGCTATCCTTCCCCGCCCTGAACGGCGGGGCTTGTCGCGCACCGGGTCAAGGTAGCAAAAACAGCAATACCCCAGAAACCTCGTCTTCTACCGAGCCAACCACATCCACAGGGCAAAACCCAGGCAACAATAAACCGGTAGGCAATGCCCCATTTGACGGCGAAAAAGGGCAAGAGCCAAGCGGTAAAAACACGCAAGACAGCGCTAAAACAGATACCGATAGCGATAAAGGTGGCCCACAGGGTAATAATGGTCACGGCAATGGTGACCAAGACGCCCCAGGTAACCGACCCTGTCTTTGCTGATGCCTCTGGATTTAGCACCCCAGAAGATACCCAGCAACCAAACATGATCATCCTCTAAAACGATCAAGCCTGTTCCCTAAACCACGCGACCCAGCATCGGGTCGCGTTTTTTTGTTTATGCCCCGCTTAAACTGCGCCAAAATAGCGCGTGCTTCCCCATATCTTTTCTATACAGGAATCCACTTTATGCTGTTAATGATTGATAACTATGACTCTTTTACCTACAACATCGTGCAATACTTCGGCGAATTGGGGCAAGAGGTTCAGGTCTATCGCAACGATGAAATTACCCTCGACCAAATCGCTGCCCTGAAACCTCAATACTTAGTCTTATCCCCTGGCCCTTGCACACCCAATGAGGCAGGCATTTCATTAGCAGCCATTGAACGTTTTGCTGGTGAAATTCCCATCCTCGGCGTGTGTTTAGGCCACCAATCGATTGGCCAAGCCTTTGGTGGAAAAATCATCCACGCCAAACAACTGATGCACGGCAAAACCTCTCCCGTACATCACCTGAACCAAGGCGTATTCGAAAACCTGCCCAATCCGGTGACTTGCACGCGCTACCATTCTTTAGTGATCGAACGCGAGAGCCTGCCCGATTGCCTCGCCATCACCGCTTGGACCGAAGACGGTGAAATCATGGGCGTTCGCCACAAAACGCTGCCGATTGAAGGCGTTCAGTTTCATCCCGAATCTATCCTGACCGAACATGGCCACGCCATGTTAGATCACTTTTTGCGTGAATTTGCCGGAGTTGTTGCAGCATGATTACCCCCCACGCCGCCCTGAATCGTTTAATTGATGGTAACGAACTGTTTTATGATGAAATGCTGTCGCTGATGCGACAGATTATGAGTGGCCAAGTAGCTGCGACCCAAATTGCCGCCATTTTGATTGGTCTGCGGGTTAAAGTAGAAAGCGTGTCGGAAATTGCTGCTGCAGCAACCGTGATGCGCGAATTTGCTACCCACGTCCCAGTTGCTACCACTGAAGGATTAGTGGATACCTGCGGCACCGGTGGTGATGGAGCTCATACTTTTAACATCTCGACCACGGCTGCTTTTGTGGCCGCCGCTGCTGGTGCCAAAGTTGCAAAACATGGTGGGCGTTCGGTGTCGTCCAGCTCGGGGAGTGCCGATGTGCTCGAAGCCTTGGGTGTGGCGCTTAACCTCACCCCAGCGGCAGTAGGACAGTGTATTGACCAATTAGGGGTAGGCTTTATGTTTGCCCCCAACCACCACACCGCGATGAAATATGTCGCCCCTGTGCGCCGCGAACTCGGCGTGCGAACCCTGTTTAATATCCTTGGCCCTCTGACCAATCCGGCCCATGCGCCCAATCAGGTCATGGGTGTGTTTCATCCGGATTTAGTGGGGATTCAATGCCGGGTGCTAAAACAATTAGGCAGCCGCCATGTGTTGATTGTGCATGGCCGTGATGGTCTGGATGAAATCAGCCTGTGTGCGCCAACGCTGATCGCCGAGCTGAAAAATGGTGAGATTGAGCAATACGAATTCCACCCGCAAAGCCTCGGCTTTGAACTGTGCTCGCCTAATGATTTACGCGCCGACAGCGCGGAACGGTCGAAGGCAATGTTGCTGGCAGTGCTCGACAATCAGGCTGGCCCTGCCCGTGATATTGTGCTGCTCAATGCAGCAGCAGCCTTATATGTGTCTGGTGTGGCAACCTCGTTAGCCGATGGGGTGGCGCGTGCCCGCGACGTGTTAGCCTCGGGTGCCGCAAAACAACGGCTGCAAGCTTTGGTTGATCTGTCCCAATCTCTTGCCCCCCGCACTGAATAAGGAGCTATTCCAATGGCAGTTGTCGATCCCTCTATTTTTAAAGCCTACGACATTCGTGGCATTGTCGGTACCACTGTCGATCAGACGGTAGCCAAGCTGATTGGCCTTGCAATTGGTACCGAGGCACAAGCGCGTGGTGTAAAAGCAGTGTGCATTGGCCGCGATGGTCGTCTGTCTGGGCCCGATTTAGCCGAGGCATTGGCGGCAGGCTTGCGTGCCACCGGCACCGATGTCATTGATTTGGGGCGTGTCGCTACCCCGATGCTGTATTTTGCGGCACATGAATTGGGGACATTGTCTGGTGTGATGGTAACCGGCAGTCACAATCCTCCCGATTACAACGGCTTTAAAATGATGTTGGCAGGAGAAACACTGTCTGGTGAGCGCATTCAAGAATTATTAAAACGCATTCAGGCCGATGATTTTTGCCAAGGTGAGGGCCAATATCGTACCCACTCCATCAATGAAGCCTATCTCAACCGCATCACCCAAGATATTAAATTGGCACGTCCAATGAATATCGTGGTCGATTGTGGCAATGGCGTGGCAGGTGCTTTTGCACCGGTGTTATACCGGCGGATGGATTGCCGCGTGCGCAGTTTGTTCTGTGATGTTGATGGCACCTTCCCCAATCATCACCCCGATCCCTCACAGCCCAAAAACTTGCAAGATCTAATCCATGCGCTAAAAACCACCGATGCCGAGTTAGGGTTAGCGTTTGATGGCGATGGCGACCGATTGGGCGTGGTAACCAAAGACGGGCAAATTATTTACCCAGACCGACAACTGATGTTGTTCGCTGGTGATGTCCTGTCGCGCAATCCGGGTGCGAAAGTGATTTTTGATGTCAAATCAACCCGCAATCTGACACCGTGGATTCGTGAATTGGGGGGTGAGCCGATCATGGCCCGCACCGGCCACAGCTTTATTAAAGCCAAGATGAAAGAAACCGGTGCGCTGTTGGCGGGTGAAATGTCGGGGCATGTATTCTTTAAAGAACGCTGGTACGGCTTTGATGATGGCATGTATGCCGGCGCCCGTTTACTAGAGATTTTGTCGCAAGTCGATGACCCCAGTGCCGTGTTAAACAATCTGCCAAATGCTGTTTCGACCCCTGAGTTAAACCTCAAAATGGCCGAGGGTGAGCATCATGCCTTGATTGCACGCTTACAAGCCAGCGCACGTTTCCCAAGCGAGTGTGAAGTGATTACCTTGGATGGTTTGCGAGTCGAATACCCCGAGGGCTTTGGTTTAATGCGCGCTTCCAATACGACGCCGGTGGTCGTACTGCGCTTTGAGGCGGAAACAGAAGCAGCGTTGCAGCGAATTCAGGCCGATTTTCGGCAAGTGCTCGCCGCCGAGACCGATGCGGCCCTGCCTTTTTAAATTTTTGTATTAGGATTTTTCATGTTCGATCAAGCTGCTAACGTCTTGCAAACCCCGCGTGATTTGCTGCGTTTTGCCATTAGCCGTTTTCAAGAGGCGGCTTTGTTTTACGGCCACGGCACAGATAACGCATGGGATGAAGCCGCCTATCTGATCGCCCATACCTTACACCTGCCCTTGGCCCAGTTTGATTCTCTACTCGATGCCCGTTTGTTAAACAGTGAAGTCGCCGACGTGTTGGATGTGCTCGAACGGCGTGTGCAACAACGGGTGCCGGCGGCGTATCTGACCCACGAGGCGTGGTTGGGGCAGTTTGATTTCTATGTCGATGAACGGGTGATTGTGCCGCGCTCGTTTATTGCCGAATTGCTGGCAAACGATGCCTTGGCCCCGTGGATTGAATTTCCTGAGTTGGTACACAGTGCTGCCGATCTCTGCACCGGTTCGGGATGTTTGGCGATCTTGTTAGCCAATTACTATCCCGATGCCGAAATCGACGCTGTCGATTTATCTAGCGACGCTTTAGAAGTCGCTGAGATTAACCGCAGTCGTTATGGTTTGGAAGAACAGGTTCAACTGTGGCAAGGCGATTTATTCGCCCCATTGGCAGGTCGGCGTTACGATTTAATCGTCTCCAACCCACCGTATGTTGATGCAGAGTCGGTTGCCGCCCTGCCGCCAGAATATCTGCATGAACCTGAATTAGCTTTGGGTTCTGGTGATGATGGGCTCGACCTCACCCGCCAGCTGTTGGCACAAGCCGCTGACTACCTCAACCCGTTAGGGATTTTGGTGGTGGAAATCGGCCACAATCGCGCCGCTTTGGAAGAGGCTTTCCCGACATTACCATTTATGTGGTTAGAAACTTCCGCCGGTGATGGCTTTGTATTCTTATTGACCAAAGAAGATTTGGAACAAGGCCTAGCGGCATAAGCTGTATGGCGGATTGTAGCTGGTGTTTGCAATCTGTCGGCTACTCTAAATACTTGCCCGCGTCTTACTCTTTCTAGCCGTCTTCATTTGAACAAAGCAAATGCAGATAGCAAAGGGTGAAGCGGGCAGTTTTTATCACTAGATATACGATGTCCCTACATCAGATTCACACTCCATGAAATCAAACCTGTCTTCCCCCGCCGTTAAAACCGACCAACACACCCCGATGATGCAGCAATATCTGCGTTTAAAGGCTGATCATCCGGATAAATTGCTGTTTTATCGAATGGGGGATTTTTATGAGGTGTTTTATGAGGATGCTGAGCGGGCGGCGCGGTTATTGGACATTACCTTAACCTGTCGCGGTCAGTCGGCAGGACAACCGGTGCCGATGGCAGGGGTACCCTTTCATGCTTTAGAACAGTATTTGGCTAAGCTGGTTAAATTGGGCGAGTCGGTGGCGATTTGTGAGCAAATCGGCGATCCAGCGACCAGCAAAGGGCCAGTGGAGCGTAAGGTGATGCGGGTGGTCACACCGGGGACGTTGACGGATGCTGCTTTATTGGATGACAAACAAGACAGTTTGATTGTTGCGATTCATCTGTTGCGCGGTAAGTTGGGTTTGGCATGGATGAATTTGGCGAGTGGTAGTTTTCGGGTTTTAGAAACCGATAGCCAACATTTGGCTGCCGAATTGGAACGCTTGCGGCCAGCAGAGTTATTGTTGGCGGAGGATTTCACCCCCTCGATACTGCAACAATGGCGACAACCGATTAAGCGTATTGCCCCGTGGCAATTTGATCTTGATAGCGCGTTAGCCGCTTTAACCCAGCATTTTGCCACCCAAGATCTCAGTGGTTTTGGCGCGCAACATTTAACCGCCGCCCTCGGTGCCGCCGGCGCGTTGTTTCACTATGTTAAACAAACCCAAAACGGCGCGCTGCCACATATCGATTCTTTAACCGTGGAATCGGTCTCGGCTTACATCCAGATGGACGCCGCCACCCGCCGTAATTTAGAGCTGACCGAAACCTTGCGCGGCGAGCGTGCCCCCACGCTATTTTCAGTGTTAGACCAATGCGCCACCGGCATGGGCAGCCGCTTATTGCGCTATTGGCTGCATCATCCGCTGCGCGACCACGACCACCTGCGGCAACGGCAACAGGCGGTTGCTGAGTTAATGCCCTTGTCGGCGCAAGTGGTTGAAGGATTGCAAGGCATTGCAGATATCGAGCGCATCACCGCCCGCATTGCCCTACGCAGTGCGCGCCCGCGTGATCTCGCCAGTTTGCGCCACAGCCTGCAGCGACTGCCTGTGTTAGCCACCCCCTTGGCGGTAGTAGCCAGTCCATTACTGCAGCATTGTCTGTCGCAACTGCCCACGGTGGAATGCCCAATCGCCGCATTATTGACCTCCGCCATCTTGCCGGAACCGGCAGCGTTGGTGCGCGAGGGTGGTGTGATTGCAGAAGGTTATTCAGCAGAGTTAGATGAGCTGCGCAATATCGAACATCACGGTGGTGAATTTCTGGCCGAACTTGAAGAACGCGAACGCAGCCGCACCGGTATTTCCACCCTGAAAGTGGAATACAACCGTGTGCATGGTTTTTATATTGAAGTCAGTCGCGCCCAAGCAGATAAAGTACCGGCGGAATACCGCCGCCGCCAAACACTGAAAAATGCCGAGCGATATATCACACCCGAGCTCAAAGCCTTTGAGGACAAAGCCCTGTCTGCCCGTGATCGTGCCTTGGCCTTAGAAAAACAGCTATATGAACAGTTGCTTGACCAGTTGATAACACACCTTGAATCGCTCAAGGCGCTCGCCCAAGCCGTAGCAGCATTGGATGTGTTAAACACCCTCGCGCAGTTGGCACAGCAACAGCATTATGTTTGCCCTGAATTTGTCTCCTATGCCTGTCTTGCTCTGCGAGCAGGGCGGCATCCAGTAGTTGAGGCACAGGTTGCACAATTTGTCCCCAATGACTGTGATTTACATGCCGGCCGCAAGCTGTTGTTGGTTACCGGCCCCAATATGGGCGGTAAATCAACGTATATGCGGCAGGTGGCGTTGATTGTGCTATTGGCCCACATCGGCAGCTTTGTTCCTGCCGAGGCCGCAGTGATTGGCCGTGTCGAGCGTATTTTTACGCGGATTGGCGCATCGGACGATCTCGCCGGTGGTCGTTCCACTTTTATGGTCGAGATGACAGAAACCGCCAATATTCTCCACAACGCGGACGAGTGGAGCTTGGTGTTAATGGATGAGGTAGGGCGTGGCACTTCCACGTTTGATGGGTTGGCGTTGGCGTGGGCAATTGCGCGTGCTCTGATTGAACATAATCGCGCTTACACCTTATTTGCCACCCACTATTTTGAATTGACGCGCTTGGCGGCAGAGTATCCGATGGTGGCGAATGTGCATTTAGCTGCACTAGAACACAAAGACAAAATCGTCTTTTTGCATCATGTGAAGGACGGCCCCGCCAGTCGCAGCTATGGCCTGCAAGTAGCCAGTTTGGCCGGAGTCCCAGCGACGGTGATTCGACAGGCACGGCGGAAGTTGGCCGAACTCGAAAGCCAAACCGTCCCAGCGGCAGTCGATGATCTATTCACTGCACCCCCACCCCTCGCCATCACTACCGCAGTTATCGAACCTCATCCGGTTGTCGAGCAACTGCGCCAACTTGACCCCAATGAGTTAACGCCACGCGCCGCGATGGACTTGTTATATCAACTGGTACAGACGGCACGCCAAGGGGACACCCAAGATGTATGACACCATCGCGGCACCGCTCTCGGTGTTGATTGTCGAAGACGATCCCCATGTTTTATTGGGCTGTCAGCAAGCGTTGGCATTGGAAGATATTCCCAGCGAAGGCGTAACCACCGCAGAGGCGGCACTCGCCAAAATCGCTGATGATTTTGCGGGGATTGTGATTAGCGATATTCGCTTACCGGGGATGGATGGTCTTGGCCTACTGTCAGCGCTTAAACAGAAAGACGCCACTGTGCCGGTGGTGTTAATCACGGGGCACGGCGATATTTCGATGGCGGTACGGGCGATGCGTGAAGGGGCATACGACTTTATGGAAAAGCCGTTTTCTCCTGAACGCTTGGTTGAAGTCAGCCGCCGCGCACTTGAACAACGTAGCTTAGCGCGTGAAGTGTCATCATTGCGGCGGCAGTTGGCTGGCCGGCAAGCGTTGGAAGCGCGCATTATTGGCCGTTCGGCGGCCATGCATCGGCTACGCGAATTGATTAGCAATGTGGCGGATACCTCGGCCAATGTGTTGATTGAAGGTGAAACCGGCACTGGCAAAGAGTTGGTTGCGCGTTGTTTGCATGATTTTAGCCGCCGCCAGCAGCATGCGTTTGTCGCGCTCAACTGCGGTGGTTTGCCAGAAAACCTATTTGAAAGTGAAATTTTCGGCCACGAAGCCCATGCCTTTACCGGCGCCGGCAAGCGGCGGATTGGCAAAATTGAACATGCTCATCAGGGAACCTTGTTTCTTGATGAGGTAGAAAGTATGCCGATTAGCTTGCAAATTAAACTGTTGCGAGTGTTGCAAGAACACAGCGTGGAACGCTTGGGCAGTAATCAGCCGATTGCCGTCGATTGTCGGGTGATTGCTGCGACGAAAGCCGATTTGGCAGAACAAGGACGCGAAGGACGTTTTCGCAGCGATTTATACTATCGCCTCAATGTGGTCACGCTAGAGTTACCACCCTTGCGTGAACGGCGCGAGGACATCCCGCTGTTATTTGAGCATTTTTTACAGCAATCTTCGCTGCGCTTCGACCGGCCAGCCCCAGCCCTCGACCGCAGCACCTTATCCAGCTTGATGGCGCATGATTGGCCGGGCAATGTGCGTGAATTACGCAATGTGGCGGAGCGTTTTGCCTTGGGATTGCCCATTTTTAAGAAAAGCGTGCCAGATGGCTCGGGCCCTTCGTTTGCCGAGGCGGTGGAAGCTTTCGAACGCACTTTATTGGCCGAAGCCTTGGAGCGACATAACGGCAACCTTAGCCAAACCAGTGTCTCGCTCGGGATGGCTAAGACCACTTTATTCGATAAAGTGAAAAAATATGGCTTGGGTAACCAAGCTTAATCATTCACGATGGTAGGGGTGATTATTGAGAATGGAGACGGCACGATAGAGCTGTTCTGCCAATAACACCCGCACCATGCCATGAGGCAAGGTCAGGGCAGATAACTGTAATAAGACATCTGCCCGTGCTTTCAGATCAGGATGCAAACCATCGGCACCACCGATAACAAAGGTGACATCATCGCCATCTTGTTGCCAGCGTGCCAATGCCTGTGACAGTTGTTTGCTGGTCCAGTTATGGCCGCGCTCATCCAACACCACCAACTTGTTGCGAGCCGGCAGCGCGGCAGACAGCCGCGCATGTTCTGCTGCAATGCCTTTTTCTGCGGTGACACCGCCACCGCGTTTTTCTGGCTTGATTTCTTGCAGTTGCAATGCCACATCACGCGGCAGCCGCTTGGCGTAGTCTTGATAGGCTTCGTCTACCCAACGCGGCATTTTGCTACCAACGGCTAATAGGGTAATTTTCACCAGTTACGCGCCGTTTACACTGCCTGCCAAGGCTTGCCGCCACCCATATGAAAGACCGGTTTTTGACCGCCCCATAAGGCTTCCAGATCATAGTAGTCGCGCACGGCAGGTAACATCACATGCACCACCACATCACCGGCATCGACTAACACCCACTCGCCGTATTCTTCACCTTCGGTACCCACCAAATCGATACCGGCTTCTTTCAATTTAGCCTCGACACTACGGGCCAAGGCTTTGACTTGGCGATTGGAGTCGCCGGTAGCAACGACCAAACGTTGGAATAACGAGGTCAGTTCGCTGGTATTGAGATTAACAATGTCTTTGCCTTTGACGTCTTCAAGGGCTTCAACGGCCAACGCCGCAATTTCTTCTGTGTTCATTGAGTCTTTTTGCAATGCAGATAAGTCATTAAGGGCTCACGCACAGCGGGGGGTAATAAGGCACTGACATCCTCGTTGGCCTGTAATTTGGCACGAATCTGGGTGGCTGATACATCTAACGGTGCGAGAGACAAGGTGCGGATTGTACCTGCCGCGCTTTGTTTTGCAAAATCATCGGCTTGTCGAGTTTGCCAGAAATGTCGCACCTCGGGGGCTAAATGTTCTATGGCAAAGCCCGGTCGAGTGGCGACAACCAGATGTGCCAAGGTAAACAGCTGTTGCCATTCGCGCCAAGTATGCAGTTGTAACAGCGAATCGCCACCGATTAACAGATAGAGTGCGGTGGTTGCACCAACCTGTTGGCGTATCTCACGCAAGGTATCAACGGTATAGCAATAGCCTTGGCGACATATTTCGCGGTCATCGGCCACTAAGCCAGCATGATCGCGTACCGCCGCCTGTACCAAGGCCAGCCGCACCCTCGCCGGCAGATAGGGCGGCTGACGGTGGGGTGGTTCGCCGGTGGGAATCAGACGAACTTCGTGCAAACCCAATTCATCGCGCAAAGCACAGGCCAGCCGCAAGTGTCCAATATGAATCGGGTCGAATGTCCCACCAAATACACCGATTGCAGAAGAGATGTTCATTCCGCAAGTGTAAAACAGCCGGTTAAATCAGGTTAAGCGGAATTTGCAAATAGGCGGTGCCATTGGCTTTGGGTTGTGGCAAATGGCCGCCACGGACGTTGACCTGAATCGACGGCAGTAACAGATTCGGCACTGCCAGTTGTGCATCTCGCGCTTGGCGACGAGCGATAAAATCGGCTTCGCTGGTGTCGGCTCGGAGGTGGATATTGTGCTGTTTTTCTTCGCCGAGCGTGGTAACGGCCTGCACTTGCTCACGCGACGCCGGTGGATAGTCATGGCACATAAACACCCGTGTGCTATCCGGCAACGAATAGAGCCGTTGGATCGAGTGGTAGAGCGTGGCGGCATCACCACCAGGAAAATCACAGCGTGCGGTGCCGACATCCGGCATAAACAAGGTATCTCCAACAAATAAGGCATCCCCGATCAAATAGGCCATATCGGCTGGGGTATGGCCTGGCACGTGTAATGCTTGGCCTTGTAATAAACCAATGTCAAAAGCTTCGCCATCAGCAAAAAGATGGTCAAAACTGATGCCTTTTTCCATTTCTTCTGCAGGTATATCAAATACTTTGCCAAAATAAGATTGCACAGTTGAAATATGAGCGCCAATGGCTACCTTTCCTCCCTGCTTTTGCTTCAAAATCTGTGCCCCCGACAAATGGTCGGCATGAGCGTGGGTCTCCAAAATCCACACCAGTTCTAATTGTTGTTCACGCAAAAAGGCGATGGTCTGCTCAAGTTGTTGGGTATGAGTGCGACCACTGTTGGCTTCGTAATCCAACACAGGATCGATCACCGCCGCTTTGCCTTGTGGATGGTCGTACACAATGTGGGTGAATGTGCTGGTTGGTTCATGGAACAGGCTGTGAACATGAACTTGATTCATAAGAGGCCTCTTTGATTAACTTTTTTGAAAAGGAAACGTAATTTCTACTTGCAATCAATTTATAAAAAAATATAATGTATTTCAACCAAAAAAGCTCAATGAGCAAAAAATTATTTGAGGAAACCCATCACATGGATACCCCTGTGCTTGATTCCGTCTCCGAGTCGGTCGCAACAGAATTGCCTGCCGAAGCTTTAGAGATGCTACGCAACAACGCCAACGAAGCGGCGTGCTTGTTAAAAGGTCTAGCCAACCGTGACCGCTTGATGTTGTTGTGCCAATTGGTGACCGGAGAAAAAACCGTCAGCGAATTAGAGCGTTTAACGGGGATTCGCCAACCCAGTTTGTCGCAACAATTGGGTGTATTGCGTAACGAAGGCTTAGTGCAAACCCGCCGCGATGGCAAATGGATTTACTACCGCTTGGAAAGTGAAAAAGTCCAAGCCATTTTACAAACCCTGTATCAAATTTATTGTGGAGGCGAACACCCATGATTGCATGGTCATCGTTTACTCCGCTATCAGCCTTGGCTGGTGGCGTACTGATTGGCGTAGCTGCAGCGCTGTTATTGGCGTTCAATGGTCGTATTGCGGGGATCAGTGGCCTGCTCGGTGGTCTATTAGAAGGTGCCGAGGGCAAGGGTGAACGATTGGCCTTTATTGCAGGAATTGTGGGTGCGCCCCTGTTGTGGTGGGTGGTGCAAGGTGAATTTCCACACAGCGAGGTGACCGGCAACATGGTGTTGCTGGTGCTCGCGGGTGTGGCGGTGGGGATTGGTACCCGCTATGCATCAGGGTGTACCAGTGGACATGGCGTGTGTGGTTTGTCGCGGCTGTCGTTGCGCTCATTGGTCGCTACACTGAGTTTTATGTTCACCGGTTTTGCCACCGTGTATGTCGTGCGTCACCTCTTGGGGGCGGTATGAAATTGCTAACAGCGTTGTTATCTGGTGTGGTGTTTGGTCTCGGTTTAATTGTGGCAGGTATGGCTAACCCAGCAAAAGTGTTGGGATTTTTGGATGTCGCTGGCGCATGGGACCCTAGCCTTGCTTTAGTGATGGCGGGGGCGATTGCTGTTGGCTTGGTCAGTTTTCGGGTGTTACAACAGCGCAAAACCAGCTTGTTGCAATGTCCGATGCAACTGCCCACGGCAACACAACTCACCCCACGTTTAATCGGGGGTAGTTTGTTGTTTGGCATTGGCTGGGGATTGGCTGGTATTTGTCCGGGGCCTGGCTTGGTGTTATTAGGTACCGGCGCATGGCAAGGCGTGGTGTTTGTCGCAGCGATGGTAACCGGCATGCTAGCTTTTTCCGTTATTGAGCGGATGCGGACAGCCTGATGTGTTTACCGAATTGGTTACGCCACTATCAATCCACTTGGTGGGTGGGTGACCTTAGCGCAGGGGTGGTAGTTGCTTTATTGTTAGTGCCGCAGGGGTTGGCGTATGCGATGTTGGCCGGTTTGCCACCGGCAACCGGTTTATACGCCAGCGTAATTCCATTGGTAGCCTATGCCCTACTCGGTAGCAGTCGGCAACAGTCAGTTGGCCCGATGGCGGTGACCGCATTGATGACTGGGGCGGCTATTGCCCCCTTTGCCCATGCCGGTAGTGTGCAAGCGGTCCATTATGCCTTGGCGTTAGCCTTATTATCTGGGCTGTTTTTACTTGGTTTTGCTGTCTTAAAAATGGGCTGGCTGGCGCATTACCTCAGTCAACCCGTCATTACCGGCTTCACCGCCGGTTCGGTGGTCTTAATTATTCTGTCGCAACTGCCGCCGTTGTTTGGTGTCGATGGCGGTGGACGTTCCTTCCTCGTCCAAGTTCCGCATCTTATTCATGTCCTGCCACAGACCCATGCCCCCACACTGTGGCTATCGTTAGCCAGTTTGCTATTTCTCTGGTGGTCGCGAGGCTTTCTCAGCGCCAGCTTACAACGACTCGGTATCGCTGCTTTTTGGGCCAACCTCACCACGCGCTTGGCACCTGCGGTTTGGGTGATATTGGCCTTGGCGGCAACAGCGTATTGGCGTTTAGATTGGCATTGGGGCTGGCACACGATTGGCGTTGTCCCGAGTGGTCTGCCGGCTTGGTCATGGCCGGATTTAACTTGGCGCGAATGGCAAACCATGTTGGTGCCGGCGCTGTTATTAGGTTTGATGAATTTTGTGCAAAGTATTTCGGTGGCGCAGTCGTTGGCATTACGGCGCGGTGAACGAATTGATGCCAACTGTGAATTGGCTGGCTTGGGCTTGGCGAATGTTGCCGCAGGGCTGAGTAGTGGTATGCCGGTGACCGGTGGTTTATCACGCTCTGCGGTCAATGCTGCCGCCGGTGCCAATACGCAAATGTCGTCAGTGATTACCGCATTGTTGTTGCTACCGGTGTTGTTGTTTGCCAGTGATGTGCTGCAATTTCTACCGCAAGCGGTGTTAGCGGCGACTATCGTGATCGCGGTATCGAGTATGTTCGGCTGGTCTGAGATGCGGCAAATTTGGCGTTATGACCGTGCCGATGGTTTGGCAATGTTGTTCACATTTTTGACGGTGGTGTTGGCAGGAGTGGCCGAGGGCATTATGGTTGGGATGGCATGTTCGTTGGCATTTTTGGTTTGGCGCAGCAGCCATCCTCATATCGCCGAGCTGGGCCGCCTACCGAATACCCAACACTATCGCAATGTCCTGCGCTATCCAGAAGTCGAGCGTTTGCCAGAGGTGATGTTGTTGCGAGTGGATGAGAGTTTTTATTTTGCCAATGTGCAATTTATTGAAGACGACATCAACCGCCGCCTGCAACAACAGCCTGAGGTGAAACATTTGGTGTTGGTGCTATCAGCGGTCAACAGTATTGATGCCAGTGCGTTTGCTTGTTTGCTGCAATGGCAACAACAGTTGCAGCCACAAGGGGTTACCCTACACCTTGCCGAGGTCAAAGGCCCCGTCTACGACCGCCTGCGGCAAAACGACTTCCTCTCTCGCTTCCAAGGTCAAATCTTCCTCAGCACTCATCAGGTGAATGAGTATTTTCGTGCAGAGTGAGCCTTATTCAGATAGGTCAAGACGGTATCTACATTAGTGTTTGGCGGATGCGCTGCTCTTATCCTCCCTACAGCACTGTGCTGGCCTTCCCCTGATTTCAGGGGGAGGTCTGGAGGGGGTCAGGCTTCGAAAATATCTTCCAAGCGTTGCGCTCGGGTTAACGAAATGCCCCATTGCTGTAATTGTTCTGGTGTTGCTGTCCGTAACCGTGACAGAACCCAATCGGGTAATGGCTGGCCAAACCGCGCTTCGATTAAGGTTCGGAGAAGGGTTTGCATGGCTTTTTTACCTTTTTCTAGGCCTTTTTCCAGCCCTCGCTGTTCACCACGTTCTTCTGCGACTTGAATCTCCGTGTTGTAATCCCACACCGCCCGTTCGCGTGCCAATGCCCGTAACCGTTCTTCCTTGGTTTGGCTCATTTGCTCTAGCGATTGCAAGACGGTCATTACTGGGGTATGCGTCAGCTGTGCCATGATGTGTTGCTCCTGCCAATGTTCAAACAGATCGACCCAGTTCTTTAATGCTGTTGGGGCCAGTTGGAGGCGGTCGGCTTTGTCTAGTTCCAGAATATCAATTTGCTGTGCTTTGGTAAGGACGACATCAGGAATGTGTTGGTCACGCAATTCAAAGCGCCATGAAGCTTGTTCTGGATGTTCGGGGAACAGATCAAAATCCAGCAGATGAATACAAATCACATGCTTCATCTCACGATAGGATTGACCGCTTTCTAGTTGTTCGCTGATTAAACGTGAACTGTAATACAGACTTCGCTCTCCCCAATACGTCTGTTTCCGCACCTGAATTTCAATATTGTATTGCACGCCAAACCCGTCTTTCGCCAACACATCTAACACGATTTCTTTGGCGTGTAGGTCTTCACCAGAGATATTGGGGTTGAGAATATCAGTGATGGTAATCGGTGGTTGATCGTAACGGATGCTGTTAATCAAATCCGACAGCAATTCCGGTGATTGAGCAAAGAGACGTTTGAAGATGTAATCGTTCTTCGGGTCGAGTAACGGCAGCATGGTTGGGGCAGAGACGGAGAATAATACGGATGATTATAGTGGGGTGGATAAACATAGTGCATCCACCCAAAACAAACATGAAGCAACCAAATTAAAATGGTGGGGACAAGATTGACAGATGGGTATGGCGATGCAGTCAGTGGGCACAAAAGCGGTGCCCACGCTACGGGTTTGGCGGATGCGCTGCGCTTATCCGCCCTACGAGGGGTCAAACGTCAAAAATATCTTCCAAGCGTTGC
>NZ_ATVC01000062.1 GCF_000420525.1 Aquaspirillum serpens DSM 68 | reverse complement strand
TGTCTTCCTACGATTTCCCAGGTGATGACACCCCAATCGTGAAAGGCTCGGCACTGAAAGCCCTCGAAGGCGACCAGTCCGACATCGGCGAACCTGCTATCTTCCGTCTGGCTGATGCATTAGACAGCTACATCCCAACACCAGAACGCGCAATCGACAAGCCATTCTTGTTGCCGATCGAAGACGTGTTCTCCATCTCCGGTCGTGGTACCGTGGTGACTGGCCGTGTTGAGCGTGGCGTTGTGAAAGTCGGCGAAGAGATCGAAATCGTGGGTCTGAAAGCCACCACCAAAACCACTTGTACCGGCGTGGAAATGTTCCGCAAACTGCTCGACCAAGGTCAAGCAGGTGACAACGTGGGCGTGCTGTTGCGTGGTACTAAGCGTGAAGACGTTGAGCGCGGCCAAGTGTTGGCTAAGCCAGGTTCTATCACCCCACACACCAAGTTCACTGCTGAAGTGTACGTGTTGTCCAAAGAAGAAGGTGGTCGTCACACCCCATTCTTTGCTAACTACCGTCCACAGTTCTATTTCCGTACCACCGACGTGACTGGCGCTGTGAGCTTGTCCGAAGGCGTGGAAATGGTGATGCCTGGTGATAACGTGTCTATCACTGTTGAATTGATCGCCCCTATCGCTATGGAAGAGGGTCTGCGTTTCGCTATCCGTGAAGGCGGTCGTACCGTTGGCGCCGGTGTCGTTGCCAAGATCATTCAGTAATAAAAGGTTTTTAGGCCAGTAGCTCAATTGGTAGAGTATCGGTCTCCAAAACCGAGGGTTGGGGGTTCGAGACCCTCCTGGCCTGCCAATTAGACTAACCGGTGCTCGTCACCGGTTAGTCTTTTCTGTATCAGAATTCACCTTGTTAATAGGCAAGCCAAAGGCTAGCAATGGAACTGCAAGATAAGCTCAAGTTTTTTGCAGCAGCGGCTTTAGTCGTTGCTGGCATCTCTGTGTTTTATTTTCTCCCCGAAACGCAGGGTGTGTTGCGCGTCTTGAGCGTCATTCTTGGCGTGGTATTGGCCGCTGGTTTGTTGTTGACCTCTCAGCCTGGAAAAAACTTTGTTATCTATGGCCAAGAATCTTTGGCAGAAGCAAAGAAGGTTGTCTGGCCGACTCGCAAAGAAGCGTCGCAGCTCACCGGATTAGTTTTCCTCTTTGTGGTCGTACTCGCTGCATTCATGTGGCTGGTAGATAGCGGCCTATCTTGGCTGTTTTATGATGTGATTCTCCAGCGAGGTTAATGCATGGCAATGCGTTGGTATGTGGTTCATGCCTATTCAGGCTTTGAGAAAAGCGTGCAAAAAGCGTTGCGAGAGCGCATTGAACGCGAAAGTATGCAAGATCGCTTTGGCCAGATTTTAGTGCCGGTCGAAGAGGTCGTGGATATTAAAAACGGCAAGCGTTCTTTAACAGAGCGCAAGTTCTTCCCTGGCTATGTGCTGGTTCAAATGGAAATGAGCGATGAAACTTGGCACTTGGTGAAAAGTACACCAAAAGTGACTGGTTTTGTCGGTGGCACACCTAATCGCCCAGCACCGATTTCGCCTAAAGAAGTCGAAGCCATTTTGCAGCAAATTCAAGAAGGTGTGGAAAAACCACGGCCTAAAGTGCTGTTTGAAGTGGGCGAGAAAGTCCGCGTTATTGATGGGCCTTTCTCCGACTTTAATGGCTCGGTTGATGAAGTGAATTATGAACGTAATCGCTTGCGTGTATCAGTGCAAATTTTTGGCCGCGATACCCCTGTCGAATTAGAGTTCGGTCAAGTCGAAAAAATTTGATTTGGCCAAAGTGGGTTGTCCTCTGTGCAACCATGCTGTGCCAATTTTGAGTCGCCTGTTGTATTAACAGGCAGTGATAAAAGGGAAGCAGGTTTTTACCTGCGTTAATACCCGTATTAGGAGTGATAACGTGGCAAAGAAAATTGTCGGCTATGTCAAGCTGCAAGTGCCCGCTGGTAAAGCAAATCCATCGCCACCCATTGGTCCAGCTCTGGGTCAACGTGGTCTGAATATTATGGAATTTTGTAAGGCTTTTAACGCTCAAACCCAAGGTTTAGAGCCAGGCCTGCCAATTCCTGTGGTGATCACGGCTTATGCTGATAAGTCGTTCACCTTTATCATGAAAACACCACCTGCGACTGTTTTGATCAAAAAAGCCGCTGGTGTGCAAAAAGGCAGTCCAAAGCCTCATTTGGATAAAGTTGGCAAGTTAAATCGTGCACAACTTGAAGAAATCGCAAAAACCAAACAGCCCGACCTGACTGCTGCTGATATGGACGCTGCTGTGCGTACAATCGCTGGTTCTGCTCGCAGCATGGGTATTGAAGTGGAGGGCGTATAATGGCTAAGGTTTCTAAGCGTTTAGCAGCACTGAAAGCCAGTGTTGACCGCAACAAACTGTACTCCGCTGACGAAGCTTTGGCTTTAGTCAAAGGCGCAGCAACAGCTAAATTCGACGAATCCATCGACGTTGCAGTGAACTTGGGTGTTGACCCACGTAAATCTGACCAAGTCGTTCGTGGTTCTGTGGTATTGCCACGTGGCACTGGTAAGAGCGTGCGTGTTGCCGTGTTCACCCAAGGTGCGAATGCCGAAGCAGCTAAAGCTGCTGGTGCTGAGATCGTTGGTTTCGAAGACCTGGCCGAGCAAATCAAAGGCGGCATGATGGATTTCGACGTCGTGATCGCTTCGCCTGATGCAATGCGTATCGTGGGTCAGTTGGGTCAAATCTTGGGCCCACGTGGTCTGATGCCTAACCCTAAAGTTGGTACTGTGACTCCAAACGTTGCTGAGGCAGTGAAAAATGCCAAAGCAGGTCAAGTGCAATATCGTACTGACAAGTCCGGTATCATTCACGCCACGATTGGCCGTGCTTCTTTCGAAGCAGAAGCCCTGCGTGAAAACTTGACTGCATTGATCGAAGCTTTGTTAAAAGCAAAACCAGCTAGCTCTAAAGGTCAATACCTGAAAAAAGTAGCGGTTTCCAGCACGATGGGTGTGGGTGTCCGTGTTGACACTGCCACTGTTGTTGCTCAGTAAGAATGCTTAATGGGCCGATGAAACTTGTTTTCATCGGTCAATGGCTTTGGGCTGGTGCTGTCGTTACAGACAGCATCAGATTGTCCAAGACCGTAGGGGGAAACTTAATTACCGGCAACACCGGTTCCCTGCGCAGATGGTGTACCCGAAAGCAGGCTCTATGATTATCCCGCAAGGGCTAGTATCTGTGATGTCTCCTGAAGAAGGTCGCCAAGAGAGGTGGGTAGCATCTGTTACCCGTTCCATCATCTTAGGAGGTAGACCTTGAGTCTCAATCTTGAAGATAAAAAGGCGGTGGTAGCTGAGGTCGCAGCACAAGTTGCTGAAGCCCAAACTATCGTAGTCGCCGAATATCGCGGCATTGGCGTGGCCAGCATGACCCAGCTGCGTGCAAAAGCACGTGAGCAAGGCGTGTACCTGCGTGTGTTGAAAAACACCCTGGCGCGTCGTGCAGTGGCTGGTACCCCATTTGAGGGTCTGGCTGAGCAAATGGTCGGCCCATTGGTGTATGGCATTTCTGCTGATCCAGTTGCTGCTGCTAAAGTCATCAGTGACTTTGCAAAAGTGGATCAGAAAATCGTGGTTAAAGCCGGCTCTTATGACGGCAAAGTGTTAGATGCTGCTGGCGTTGCCCAGTTGGCTTCTATCCCAAGCCGCGAAGAATTGCTGTCCAAATTGCTGTTCGTTATGCAAGCTCCAGTGGCTGGCTTTGCGCGCGCTTTGGCTGCTTTGGCCGAGAAAAAGCAGGGCGAAGAAGCCGCTGCTTAATATTGATATTTCGCTATTGGCAATGTGCTAATAGTTTCAAAATCCAGGAGATTTTTACATGGCTATTTCTAAAGAAGACATCCTCGACGCCGTTAGTGGTATGACCGTTATGGAATTGAATGACCTGGTGAAGGCATTCGAAGAAAAATTCGGCGTGTCCGCTGCTGCTGTTGCTGTTGCTGCTGGTCCTGCTGCTGGTGCTGCAGCTGTTGAAGAGAAAACTGAATTCGACGTGATCCTGCAATCCGCTGGCGATCAAAAAGTGAACGTCATTAAAGTGGTTCGTTCGATCACCGGTTTGGGCCTGAAAGAAGCCAAAGACTTGGTTGATGGCGCTCCTAAAGCTGTGAAAGAAGGCATCGCTAAAGCTGAAGCTGAAGCCATCGTGAAACAGTTGGAAGAAGCCGGCGCGAAAGCAGA
Organism: Aquaspirillum serpens DSM 68; assembly: GCF_000420525.1. Classification (GTDB taxonomy): domain Bacteria; phylum Pseudomonadota; class Gammaproteobacteria; order Burkholderiales; family Aquaspirillaceae; genus Aquaspirillum; species Aquaspirillum serpens. The sequence goes on along the minus strand of NZ_ATVC01000062.1, from coordinate 12,040 downwards.
AATGAAGTAAGCTTTTAGCTGATTCATTTTTTAAGGCTGGTAGAGAAATCTGCCAGCCTTGTTGCGCTTATAGCCAAGCTGCGGTCTGTCAAAATACAGAGCCCTATCCGAGACAGTAAAAGTCGATATTCGTTTTTTGGGCCGATTGCCGACTTTTGGTGTCTTGCGCCCCACCTCGATGGAGACTCTATGAGTTATTCGTTCACTGAGAAAAAGCGTATTCGTAAGAGCTTTGCCAAGCGTGCGAACGTTCTCGATGTGCCTTTCCTGTTAGCTACCCAGATCAACTCCTATGCCGAGTTTCTGCAACTTGGCGTGCCGCAGGAAACGCGGCAAAACGTGGGTCTGGAAGCGGCTTTCCGCTCCATTTTCCCAATCGAGAGCCACAACGGCAGCGCACGTTTGCTCTACGATGGCTATATCTTGGGCGATCCCCCTTTTGATGTTCAGGAATGTCAACTGCGTGGCATCACGTATGCGGCCCCCCTGCGTGCACGGATTAAATTAGCATTACGTGATCGCGAAAGCGGCCAATGGTATGCCAAAGAAGGGCCAAAAGATGTGTACATGGGTGAAATTCCACTCATGACCAATAATGGCTCTTTCATTATCAATGGTACTGAACGGGTTATTGTTTCTCAGCTGCATCGTTCGCCTGGTGTGTTCTTTGAACACGACCGTGGTAAAACTCATAGTTCTGGCAAACTGCTGTTCTCCGCTCGGATTATCCCTTATCGTGGTTCTTGGTTAGATTTTGAATTCGACGCCAAAGACCTGCTCTATTTCCGTATTGACCGTCGTCGTAAGATGCCTGTCACCACATTGTTGAAGTCGTTAGGCTTCTCCAATGAAGAAATTTTGGGTGAATTCTTCAGCTTTGATCGCTTCTATTTGACCTCTAACGGCATCTATATGGAGCTGGTAGCGGAGCGTCTGAAAGGCGAAATTGCCAAAGCTGATATCGTGGCTGATGATGGCCGTGTTTTGGTGCAAAAAGATAAGCGCATCACAGCTAAATCGATTCGCGATATTCAAAACGCAGGTATCACACGTTTAGAAGTGCCGCACGATGTCTTGTTCGGCAAAGTGGTTGCATCGGACATTGTCGACCGTACCACGGGCGAAATCATCTTGCGCGCCAATGATGAAATCACCGAAGAAACGATTGCTAAACTGGCTTTGGGTTCGGTGACCGAACTGGACGTGTTGTACACCAACGAGCTCGATCAAGGCGCCTTTATCTCGCAAACCTTGCGTACGGATGATGTCCAAACGCAAGAACAAGCAAAAGTTGCGATTTATCGCATGATGCGCCCAGGTGAGCCGCCAACTGAAGAGGCGATGGAAGCTTTATTCCAACGTCTGTTCTTCAATGCAGAAACCTACGATTTATCTCGTGTTGGCCGGATGAAGTTTAACCGTCGTATTGGTCGTGATGAGATCGAAGGCGAGCCAACTTTATCGCGTGAAGACATTACTTCCGTCATCAAAATCTTAGTTGAACTGCGCAATGGTCGCGGTGAAGTCGATGATATTGATCACTTGGGTAACCGTCGGGTGCGTTCGGTAGGCGAATTGGCTGAAAACCAATTCCGTGCTGGTTTAGTGCGTGTTGAGCGTGCAGTCAAAGAGCGTCTGAATCAAGCTGAATCTGAAAACTTGATGCCGCATGATTTGATCAATGCCAAACCAGTCAGTGCCGCTATCAAAGAATTCTTTGGTTCCAGCCAGTTGTCGCAGTTTATGGACCAAACTAACCCGCTGTCTGAAGTCACGCACAAACGCCGTGTTTCAGCTTTGGGCCCAGGTGGTTTGACTCGTGAGCGTGCTGGTTTTGAAGTGCGTGACGTGCATCCAACTCACTATGGCCGTGTTTGTCCGATTGAAACGCCTGAAGGCCCAAACATTGGTCTGATCAACTCGCTGTCTTGCTATGCGCGTACCAACGAATATGGTTTCTTAGAAACCCCATATCGTAAAGTGATCGATAGCAAAGTTACCAATGACATTGAATATCTGTCAGCGATTGAAGAAGGCCGCTATGTGATTGCGCAGGCCAATGCTGAATTAGATGATGAAGGTCGTCTGGTTGATGAATTGGTCACTTGTCGTGAAAAAGGCGAAACCATTCTTGCTACGCCAGACCGTGTGCAATACATGGATGTGGCGCCAAGCCAGATCGTGTCGGTAGCGGCATCGCTGATTCCATTCTTGGAACACGATGATGCTAACCGCGCCTTGATGGGTTCGAACATGCAACGTCAAGCAGTGCCTTGCTTGCGTGCAGAAAAACCTTTTGTTGGTACCGGTATTGAACGTTCGGTAGCCATTGACTCCGGCACCACAGTGACTGCCCGTCGTGGTGGTCGCATTGACTATGTTGATGCTAGCCGTGTGGTGATTCGCGTTAATGATGATGAGGCGCAAGCGGGTGAAGTCGGTGTTGATATTTACAACCTGACCAAGTACACCCGTTCTAACCAAAACACCAATATCAACCAACGCCCAATCGTTAAAGTGGGTGATGTGGTTGAGGCCGGTGATGTGATTGCGGATGGTGCTTCCACCGACTTGGGTGAATTGGCGCTGGGTCAGAACATGACTATCGCCTTTATGCCTTGGAATGGTTACAACTACGAAGACTCGATTCTGATTTCTGAGCGTGTGGTGGCAGAAGACCGCTATACCTCGATTCATATTGAAGAATTGAACGTGGTTGCGCGTGATACCAAGCTGGGGCCAGAAGAAATCACTCGTGATATTCCAAACTTATCTGAACGGATGCAAGGTCGTTTGGATGAGGCTGGTATTGTTTACATCGGTGCTGAAGTCACTGCTGGTGATGTCTTGGTTGGTAAAGTGACACCAAAAGGTGAAACTCAACTGACACCAGAAGAAAAATTGCTGCGCGCCATTTTTGGTGAAAAAGCCTCTGATGTAAAAGACACCTCGTTGCGTGTACCAACTGGCATGACTGGTACCGTGATTGATGTGCAAGTCTTTACCCGTGAGGGCGTTGAACGCGACAAGCGTGCACAATCGATTATTGACGAAGAGCTCAAACGCTATCGCCAAGATTTGAACGATCAGATTCGTATTTTTGAAGCTGATGCTTTTGCGCGGATCGAACGTCTGATTGTCGGTAAGCCAGCGAACGGTGGACCTAAGCGTCTGACCAAAGGTGCAGAAATCTCGAAAGAGTATCTGGATGGTTTGCCTTCTCGCCACGAGTGGTTTGAGATTCGGATGGCAGATGAAGATGTGGCAAAACAGCTTGAGCTGATGAAAGAGTCACTGATTCAGAAGCGTGAAGAATTTGATCTCAAATTCGAAGACAAACGCCGTAAGCTGACGCAAGGTGATGAATTACCACCGGGCGTGATCAAGATGGTCAAAGTTTATCTGGCAGTGAAACGCCGCCTGCAGCCGGGTGACAAGATGGCCGGTCGTCACGGTAACAAGGGTGTGGTATCGAAGATTCTGCCAATTGAAGATATGCCTTACATGGCAGATGGCACACCAGTGGATATCGTGCTTAACCCGTTGGGTGTGCCTTCACGGATGAACGTGGGTCAGATCTTAGAGGTTCACCTTGGCTGGGCAGCGAAGGGCTTAGGCAAACAGTTTGATCGTCTGTTGCGTGAACAACGTAACGTATCGGAAGTGCGTGAGTATTTAGAAAAAGTCTACAACTCCACCGGTAAATCGGAAGAGATTGCCAGCTTAACCGACGATGAAGTGATCGAATTGGCACGCCATTTAACCGGCGGCGTACCGTTTGCTACTCCTGTGTTTGACGGCGCGAAAGAAGAAGAAATTCGTCGCATGTTAGACCTTGCCTATCCAAGCGATGATCCTTTAACCGCTCGTTTAGGCTTCAACGGTTCTAAAACACAGATGACCTTATTTGATGGTCGTTCTGGCGAGGCTTTCGATCGTAAAGTGACCGTTGGTGTGATGCACTTCTTGAAACTGCGCCACTTGGTCGACGACAAGATGCATGCCCGTTCAACCGGCCCTTACTCGTTGGTGACTCAACAGCCATTGGGTGGTAAGGCACAGTTCGGTGGTCAGCGTTTCGGTGAGATGGAAGTGTGGGCGCTGGAAGCGTATGGCGCGGCCTATACCTTGCAAGAAATGTTGACTGTGAAGTCGGATGATGTGACTGGCCGTACCAAGATGTATGAAAACATCGTCAAGGGCGAGCATAAGATCGAAGCGGGCATGCCAGAGTCGTTTAACGTGCTGGTGAAAGAAATCCGCTCGCTTGGCCTCGATATCGACCTCGATCACTATTAAACCCCGTGAGCAGTGAGGGGAGGGGTGGTTTCCACCCCGCGCCTCACGCCTCGCTCCTCACCGGAGATGACATGAAAGCTTTGCTCGATCTATTCAAGCAGGTGTCTCAAGAAGAGGAATTCGACGCGATTAAAATCGGCGTTGCCTCGCCCGAGAAAATTCGTTCTTGGTCTTATGGTGAAGTTAAAAAGCCAGAGACCATCAACTACCGTACATTCAAGCCCGAACGCGATGGCTTGTTTTGCGCGCGTATTTTTGGCCCAACAAAAGACTACGAATGTTTATGCGGTAAATACAAACGCCTGAAACACCGTGGTGTGATTTGTGAAAAATGTGGTGTTGAAGTCACTCTGTCTAAAGTGCGCCGTGAGCGCATGGGACATATTGAGCTGGCTTCGCCTGTTGCGCATATCTGGTTCTTAAAGTCCTTGCCTTCTCGCTTAGGCATGGTGCTGGATATGACTTTGCGTGATATTGAACGGGTGTTGTACTTCGAAGGTTATGTCGTGGTTGAACCCGGCTTAACTTCTTTGAGCCGCAAACAACTGTTGTCCGAAGAAGACTACTTCGATAAGTACGAAGAACACGGTGATGAGTTTGTTGCTCTGATGGGTGCCGAGGGGATTCGCGAATTGCTGCGCAATATGGATTTAGCCAGCGAAATCGAAACCCTGCGCGCAGAATTGCAAGCCACCGGTTCTGAGACCAAAATCAAGAAAATCGCCAAGCGCTTAAAAGTGCTCGAGGCCTTCCAACGTTCTGGCATCAAACCAGAATGGATGGTGATGGAAGTCTTGCCAGTCCTACCACCCGAACTGCGCCCATTGGTGCCGTTGGATGGTGGACGCTTTGCAACTTCCGATTTGAACGACTTGTATCGCCGCGTTATCAACCGTAACAACCGTCTGAAGCGTTTGTTGGAGCTGAAAGCGCCAGAAATCATCGTGCGTAACGAAAAACGCATGTTGCAAGAATCGGTGGATTCGTTGCTCGATAACGGCCGTCGCGGTAAAGCGATGACTGGTGCTAACAAGCGTCCGCTGAAGTCGTTGGCAGACATGATTAAAGGTAAAGGCGGTCGTTTCCGTCAAAACCTGTTGGGTAAACGCGTTGACTACTCCGGTCGTTCCGTGATTACCGTTGGCCCAACCCTGCGTCTGCATCAGTGCGGTTTGCCGAAGAAAATGGCCTTGGAGCTGTTCAAACCCTTTATTTTCCACAAGTTGGAAGTATTGGGCATGGCTTCCACCATCAAAGCAGCCAAGAAACTGGTTGAACAGGAAGTGCCAGAGGTTTGGGACATTCTCGAAGAAGTCATTCGCGAACATCCGGTATTGCTGAACCGTGCACCAACCTTGCACCGTTTGGGTATTCAAGCGTTTGAGCCGACCCTGATTGAAGGTAAAGCGATCCAGCTGCATCCATTGGTGTGTACTGCCTTTAACGCCGACTTTGACGGTGACCAAATGGCTGTCCACGTGCCACTCTCGTTAGAGGCACAAATGGAAGCCCGCACCTTGATGCTGTCGTCGAACAACGTATTGTCGCCAGCTAACGGCGAGCCAATCATTGTGCCGTCGCAGGATATTGTGTTGGGTCTGTACTATCTAACCCGTGACAAGATCAATGGTAACGGCGAAGGCATGTTGTTCTCGGATGTGGCTGAGGTCCATCGTGCCTACGAAACCCGTCAAGTTGAACTCGGGACTCGCATTACCGTTCGTCTGCGCGAATGGGAAAAAGATGAGCATGGTGACTTCCAACCGGTGATGAAGCGTCACGAAACCACCGTTGGTCGTGCTTTGTTGTCGGATATTCTGCCAAAAGGTTTGGGCTTCGAATACATCAATAAGGCATTGAAAAAGAAAGAAATTTCCAAGCTTATCAATGCCTCGTTCCGCCGTTGCGGTTTGCGTGATACGGTTATCTTTGCTGACCAATTGATGTACACCGGTTTTGCCTATTCCACGCGTGGTGGTCTGTCGATTTGTGTGGACGATATGTTGGTGCCAAGCAAGAAACAAACCTTGCTGCACTCCGCACAAATGGAAGTGAAAGAGATTGAAGAGCAATACCGCCAAGGTTTGGTAACACAGGGCGAACGCTATAACAAAGTGGTGGATATTTGGGGTCGTTGTGGTGACCAAGTCGCCAAAGCGATGATGGAAGAGCTGTCAAAACAAAAAACCATCGACCGCCAAGGCCAAGAAGTTGATCAGGAATCGTTTAATTCGATTTACATGATGGCTGACTCGGGTGCGCGGGGTTCGGTGGCGCAGATTCGTCAGTTGGCGGGTATGCGGGGCCTGATGGCGAAGCCAGATGGCTCGATTATCGAAACGCCAATTACCTCGAACTTCCGCGAAGGTTTGACCGTTCTCCAATACTTTATCTCTACTCACGGTGCTCGTAAGGGTCTGGCTGATACGGCGTTGAAAACCGCGAACTCGGGTTATCTGACCCGTCGTTTGGTGGATGTGACACAAGATCTGGTGGTGATTGAAGAAAACTGCGGTACCAACAACGGCTTTGTGATGAAGGCGGTGTTGCAAGGTGGTGATGTGATCGAAGCCTTACGCGATCGTATCTTAGGCCGTGTGACTGCGACTGAAGTGATCGATCCTGCTACCGGTGAAACCGTCTTCGAAGCGGGGTCATTGTTAGATGAAGCTGCCGTTGATCGTATCGATGAGTTGGGTATCGATGAAGTGAAAGTGCGTAGTCCGATCACTTGCGGTACTCGCTACGGTTTGTGCGCGAAATGTTATGGCCGTGACTTAGGTCGTGGTCAGCGTGTTAACGTCGGTGAAGCCGTGGGTGTGATTGCTGCACAGTCAATTGGTGAACCAGGTACTCAGTTGACCATGCGTACCTTCCACATCGGTGGTGCGGCGTCGCGTGCGGCCTCGGCCAGCCAAGTGGAATGTAAGTCCAGCGGTGTGGTGCGCTTCTCGTCAGCCATGCGTTATGTGACCACTGCAAAAGATGAATGTGTAGTGATTGCACGTTCTGGTGAAGTGGTGATTCATGATGAGATGGGTCGTGAGCGCGAACGCCATAAAGTGCCATACGGTGCTACATTGATGGTGAAAGATGGCGAAGCCATCAAAGCCGGTGTGGTGTTGGCAACATGGGATCCGCATACCCGTCCAATTATCACTGAATACGCTGGTCGCGTGAAATTCGAGAATATCGAAGAAGGTGTGACTGTTGCTAAGCAGATTGATGATGTGACCGGTCTGTCCACCTTGGTGGTGATTGACCCGAAACGTCGTGCGACAGCAGCCAACAAGGTCTTGCGTCCACAGGTGAAATTGATCGACGAGTTTGGTAATGAAGTGAAATTGGCTGGTAGTGAAGCGCCAGTAAATATCACCTTCCAAGTCGGCGCGATTATTACCGTCCGTGATGGGCAAGATGTGGGTAAGGGTGATGTGTTGGCACGTATTCCACAAGAATCGTCCAAAACACGTGACATTACCGGTGGTCTGCCACGGGTGGCTGAGCTGTTTGAAGCGCGTTCGCCAAAAGATGCTGGTATGTTAGCCGAGGTGACTGGTACGGTGTCGTTTGGTAAAGATACCAAAGGCAAACAGCGTCTGATTATCACCGATCTGGATAACAACACAGTTGAAACCCTGATTCCAAAAGAAAAACATGTCTTAGTGCATGATGGTCAGGTGGTGAACCGTGGTGAACTGATCGTTGACGGTCCTGTGGATCCGCACGATATTCTGCGTTTGCAAGGTATCGAAGCTTTGGCTCGTTACATTGTGCAAGAGGTACAAGAAGTGTATCGCTTGCAAGGTGTGAAAATTAACGACAAGCACATCGAAGTGATTATTCGCCAGATGTTGCGTCGTGTAGTGATCACCGACTCCGGCAATACACACTTCATCCAAGGTGAACAAGTTGAACGCGCCGAAGTGTTGATTGCCAATGACGAAATGGATAAACAAGGCTTGTTGCCAGCACAATATGAAAACGTATTGTTAGGCATTACTAAAGCGTCCTTGTCGACCGATTCGTTCATCTCGGCCGCTTCGTTCCAAGAAACCACACGAGTCTTGACCGAAGCAGCTATCATGGGTAAACGTGATGAGTTGCGTGGTTTGAAAGAAAACGTGATTGTCGGCCGCTTGATTCCTGCCGGAACAGGCTTGGCATATCACAATAACCGCCGTCGCAATAGTGCGGCAGCGGCGCTCGGAAAGCAGGCAAACCCTGCTGATTTGGCCGAAGCAGGGGGCGTAAACCCTTAATCCAAACGTATTGCACGGGCTGAAACAAGATTAACGCTTGAATCAGCTCGTGTTTTTGCGTTGACGGTGTTCGGGGGCTTCCCCTATAATCCGGCGTCTTTTTACCGTGACTTTTTTGGTCACGAATTGATAGTTTAGGAACCTGTAATGCCAACGATTAACCAGCTTGTTCGTAAGCCTCGCACGCCTGTGCGTGAAGCTAGCAAGGTGCCGGCTCTCGAAGCCTGCCCACAAAAACGTGGTGTTTGTACTCGTGTTTACACCACAACCCCGAAAAAACCAAACTCTGCCTTGCGTAAAGTGTGCCGTGTTCGCTTGACCAACGGTTTTGAAGTGACCAGCTACATCGGTGGTGAAGGTCACAACCTGCAAGAGCACAGTGTGGTACTGATTCGCGGTGGTCGTGTGAAAGACTTACCAGGTGTGCGTTACCACACCGTTCGTGGTTCCTTGGATACCGCTGGCGTGAAAGACCGTAAACAGTCTCGCTCCAAGTACGGTGCTAAGCGTCCTAAGAAGTAAGATTGAATTATCGCGGCGGTTGTTACACCGTCGAGTAAGTGGCCGCTCCCAATTTAGGTTGAGGGTCGCGAGCGAGTTTTTCGCTCAACTGAACTGTTTTTTAGAGGTTAATATGCCAAGACGTAGAGAAGTGCCTAAGCGCGAAGTGTTGCCGGATCCAAAATTCGGTAGCCAAGAACTGACCAAGTTCATGAACGTAGTGATGATGGACGGTAAAAAATCCGTTGCAGAACGCATCGTTTATGGCGCTTTGGAACAAGTCGAGAAAAAATCCGGTAAAAACCCAATCGAAGTGTTCAGCACTGCGATCGGTAACGTCAAACCGGTAGTTGAAGTGAAAAGCCGTCGTGTCGGTGGTGCCAACTATCAGGTTCCAGTTGAAGTCCGTCCGTCCCGTCGTCTCGCTTTAGCTATGCGCTGGTTGCGTGAGTCTGCCCGCAAGCGCGGTGAAAAATCGATGGCTTTACGTCTGGCTGGTGAGCTGTTGGATGCAGCGGAAGGTCGTGGCGGCGCAATGAAAAAGCGTGAAGAAGTCCACCGTATGGCTGAAGCGAACAAAGCCTTCTCGCACTATCGCTTCTAATCTTCTTTATTTGCTGAAAAGGTTTTGGCTGTGGCTAGAAAAACCCCTATCGAGCGTTACCGCAACATCGGTATCTCCGCTCACATTGATGCCGGTAAAACCACCACTACCGAGCGTATTCTGTTCTATACCGGTGTGAACCACAAATTAGGTGAGGTTCACGACGGTGCTGCAACAACTGACTGGATGGAACAAGAGCAGGAGCGTGGTATTACCATTACCTCTGCTGCTGTGACCACATTCTGGAAAGGGATGGCGCTGCAGTACCCAGAGCATCGCTTTAACATTATCGACACCCCCGGACACGTTGACTTTACCGTCGAAGTGGAGCGTTCTATGCGCGTGCTGGATGGTGCCGTGATGGTGTATTGCGCGGTGGGTGGTGTTCAGCCACAGTCCGAAACCGTATGGCGTCAGGCAACCAAATACAAAGTGCCTCGTTTGGCCTTCGTGAACAAGATGGACCGTCAAGGTGCCAACTTCTTCCGCGTGGTTGAACAAATGCGCTCACGTTTGCGTGCTAATCCTGTGCCTGTTGTGGTACCTATCGGTGCAGAAGAACACTTCCAAGGTGTGGTTGACCTGTTGAAGATGAAAGCGATTATTTGGGACGAAGCCTCTCAAGGCATGAAGTTCGAATACGCTGACATCCCTGCTGATTTGGTTGAAACCGCACAAAAATGGCGCGAAAACATGATCGAAGCGGCTGCTGAAGCCAGCGAAGACATGATGAACAAGTACTTAGAAGGTGGTGAACTCTCTGAAGAGGAAATCATCAAGGGCTTGCGCACTCGTACCATCAACTGCGAAATCCAACCGATGCTGTGTGGTACTGCCTTTAAAAACAAAGGCGTACAACGTATGTTGGATGCAGTGATCGAACTGTTGCCATCTCCAGTTGATATTCCTCCTGTTGCTGGTGAAGTCGACGGCCAACCTGCAACTCGTCAAGCAACTGACGAAGAGAAATTCTCTTCCTTGGCTTTCAAACTGATGAACGACCCGTACGTCGGTCAGCTCACCTTCTTCCGTGTGTACTCCGGTATGGTGAAATCTGGCGACACCGTGTTGAACTCGGTGAAAAACAAGAAAGAACGTATCGGTCGTATCGTGCAAATGCACGCTAACGATCGTATCGAACTAGACGAAGTTCGTGCTGGTGACATCGCTGCTGCGATTGGTCTGAAAGATGTGACCACAGGCGAAACCCTGTGTGATATCGATTCCCCAATCGTGTTAGAGCGCATGGAATTCCCAGAGCCAGTGATTCACGTTGCTGTTGAGCCAAAAACAAAAGCCGACCAAGAAAAAATGGGTGTGGCGCTCAACCGTCTGGCAAAAGAAGATCCTTCCTTCCGCGTTCGTACCGATGAAGAATCAGGTCAAACCATTATCTCGGGTATGGGTGAATTGCACCTCGAGATTATTGTTGACCGGATGAAGCGTGAGTTTGGCGTAGAAGCCAACGTGGGTGCGCCACAAGTGGCATACCGCGAAACTATCCGCAACTCGGTGGAACAAGAAGGTAAACACGTTAAACAGTCTGGTGGTAAGGGTCAGTATGGTCACGTTGTGATCAAACTGGAGCCAACCGGCGAAGGCGGTGGTTACGAGTTTGTTGACGAAATTAAAGGTGGTGTGATTCCTCGCGAATTCATTCCTTCTGTCGACAAAGGTATCCAAAACACCCTCAGCAACGGTATTTTGGCTGGCTTCCCTGTGGTGGACGTTCGCGTGCGCCTGATCTTCGGTTCGTACCACGACGTTGACTCCTCGCAAATTGCGTTTGAATTGGCCGGTTCGATGGCCTTCAAAGACGCGATGCGTAAAGCCAGCCCTGTGTTGCTCGAGCCAATGATGGCTGTGGAAGTTGAAACCCCAGAAGAATACATGGGTGATGTGATGGGTGACTTGAACCGTCGCCGTGGTATCGTCCAAGGTATGGATGATGACGGCTTGGGTATCAAGAAAATCCGCGCTGAAGTCCCGCTGGCTGAAATGTTCGGTTACTCCACCGACTTGCGTTCTGCGACCCAAGGTCGTGCAACCTATTCGATGGAATTCAAACACTACGCAGAAGCACCGCGTAATGTTGCTGAAGCCGTGATCAACAGCAAAAAATAAGTCGCACTTTACGGGCCAGCATCAGGCTGGCCCATTTCTAATATCGCTCTTTTGAAGGATTTTGCGAAATGGCAAAAGAAAAGTTTGAACGTACCAAGCCCCACGTTAACGTCGGTACTATTGGCCACGTTGACCACGGTAAAACCACGCTGACCGCTGCAATCACCACTATCTTGTCGAAAAAATTCGGCGGTGAAGCCAAAGGCTACGACCAGATCGACAGCGCTCCCGAAGAAAAAGCACGCGGCAT
>NZ_ATVC01000061.1 GCF_000420525.1 Aquaspirillum serpens DSM 68 | reverse complement strand
GAGAACACCAGCCGCACTTGTCCGTGCTGCGGTCACGTCAGCGCAGACAACCGGCAAACACAAGCCCGCTTTGTCTGTGTCGAGTGTAGTTTCGAGGAAAACGCCGATGTGGTCGGCGCGATCAATGTTCTAAGGGCGGGACACGCCCGGTTCGCCTGTGAAGTGAGCGGTGCAGCAATGCCGCCAGCAGCAGGAACCCACCGAAGCGACTCAGGTGCGGCTCAATGCCGTGTTTGAGCGCCGTAGGAATCTCCGGCCTTCAGGCCGGGGAGGATGTCAAGGGGATGGGTAAAGATGGCGCCGCTGGCTTATTACGCTTAAGGCAAGCAGGGGCGACGACTTTAGCGCAAGATCAAGCCAGTTGTGTTGTATTTGGTATGCCAGGGGAAGCGATTAAACTCGGCGCAGTTCAAGAAACCGGCTGTCCAGAGGCGTTAGCCGATCGAGTTGTCTCGCTTTTTTAGTGGATAAACTCGCCTTGCCTCTGGTATGGTTAGCGCATAACTGGCAAAAACTCATAAACTGCAAACACGCTTTTGTGATGCGGCAATAAGGCGGCAAAACTTGCCGGCCTTTTGTGGTGAAATGTCCTACCAGCAGCGTTGAGACGACAGAATTCGATTTTTTGTTTTAGATTCATGGTGTTAGGTGGTGTGCTTTTTTGGCACGCTTTCTGCTTAACCTGACGGCGTGGCAGTATGTACAACAGGGCGAATCATTATGATCGACAAAATAGCCAAACACTTTAATTTTCAGCAGCAGGCGCTAGGGTTGCGTAGCTACCGCAATGAAGTGCTGGCCAGTAACATCGCCAACTCTGAAACCCCTTACTATAAGTCTGTTGACTTTGATTTCAATAAGACTTTGGCACAAGCAGAATTGCTGCAAAAAAAAGAATCGATGTCGATGGAAAAAACCCATCAAAGTCACTTACAAGGCAAGGTGAGAGCGGTGAGTTTGGCTGAGTTGCAATATCGGCGTGAAGTCCAGCCAAGCATTGATGGTAATACGGTGGACATGGACTTAGAACGTACGCAATTCACAGATAACTCCATGCGCTATCAAACCACCTTGACCTTCTTAAACCGTCGGATTTCTGGTCTGTCGGACGCAATTAAAGGACAATAATCATGTCTTTGCATAAAGTTTTTGGCATTGCTAGCTCAGGGATGACGGCCCAATCCATGCGTTTGAACGTGGTGGCCAGTAATATCGCCAACGTTGATAGTGCCGTTGCCTCAAATGGTGATCCTTATAAAGCGCGGCGAGTGGTCTTTACCCCTATTCCTGTGCGTGATGGTATTCCACAGGTCAACAGTGTGAAAGTAACTGCTGTTGTTGAAGATCAGTCCCCACCCAAAATGGTGTACGACCCTAAACATCCTCTTGCCAATCAACAAGGGTATGTAACGATGCCTAATATCAATCCAGTCGAAGAAATGGCAGATATGATTGCGGCCTCCCGTGCTTATCAAACTAATGTCGAACTGATGAATACCACCAAAACTTTGCTCAAATCTGCTTTGAGCATTGGTCAGCAGTAATTTTTAGAGGATTTTAATAATGTCTACTGTGAACTCCACTTCTGCTGCTGATCCGTATGCCAATATCAATGGCACTGCTGCAACAGGTAAAAAATCTGAAATTGAAGAAGCACAGGATCGCTTTTTGAAACTGTTGGTCACCCAACTGCAAACCCAAGATCCATTAAATCCTTTGGATAACGAAGCTGTGACCAGCCAGATGGCACAAATCAGCACGGTGCAAGGGATTGAAAAGCTGAATAAAACCATGGAAGACATGGCTACGATGTATGCCACTGCACAATCGCTCTCTGCCGCGAATATGGTTGGGCGTTCGGCCTTGGTGGGTGGTTCTGGTTTAACTTTGGCTGAGGGGGATACCGCTCGTGCTGCGTTAAATCTGCCACAAGGGGCTGATACCGTCGCAATCAGTGTGTATAACGCCAAAGGTGATAAGGTGGATACCATTGAATTGGGCAAGCAAAAAGAAGGTGTGATGGAGTTTGAGTGGGATGGTAAGAGTAGTGCGGGTGAGGCTTTGCCTGCTGGTGCTTATAGCTTTAGCGTCTCGGCAAAAACCGGTGGTAATGTCGCTGTAGCACAACCTTTGTCATATCAACGTGTTAATGCAGTCAGTTGGGCGCAAGGTGCAGCGCAACTGCATCTGCCAGATGGTACCCGCGTTGGCCTGACGGATATTTACCAATTAGGCGCATGATTATTTAACTATTGAATAGTATTTTTCCAAGTGGTTTATTTCATTTGGTATTAAGGAGATAAAAATGGGTTTTCAACATGGTATAGGTGGTATTAACGCTGCTTCAAAACAGCTTGATGTAATTGGTAATAACGTTGCTAACTCTGGCACGATTGGTTTCAAAGGGTCTCGTGCGGAATTTGCTGATATGTACGCGGCCAATTTTTATGGCGTAGCAGCGACACAAACAGGTTTAGGTGTTAGGACAGAGACTATTGCACAACAATTTAGTCAAGGTGGAATCACGACAACTGGTAATCAGATGGATATGGCGATTTCTGGCAACGGATTTTTCGTCATTAAAGATACGAATGGTGTCTCTTATTCAAGAAATGGCCAGTTTAAAATTGATCGTGAAGGGTTTATTGTTAACAATGGTGGGTCGAACCTTCAGGGTTGGGCTGTTGATGAAAATACAGGTCGTGTTTTAGAGGGAACACAAACCAGTATGAGGGTTGATAATAGTTTGCTAGAACCTAGACCTACAGATTTCCCTGCAGGAGCAGGTGAAATAAAATGGGCTTTTAATCTGGATTCTCGTCAAACTTCATTAGATCCTGCTAATTTTGACCCTGCAAATCCTGCTACTTACAACCATACCACCTCTACTAATATTCATACCACCTCTACTAATATTTATGATAGTTTAGGCAATCCCTACAAGTTAAACTTGTATTTTGTTAAAGATACTGCTGGTGGTGGGGCATGGCAGGTATTTGCTCGAGGCATTGATGAAACAGTCAGTCCGAATGCTGTAGTCGATCTTGGGCAACAAGCATTAACTTTCGACACCGAAGGTAAATTGCCAACAGGACCTAATTTACTCAATTTCACCGCTTTCGATCCTGGTACATTAGGTGTGCCGGTAAATGCAGCTCCAATCAATATTAATATTGATTTTGCTAATACGACTCAGTTTGGTGCACAGTTTAGTAACAATGATATTATTCAACCAGGTTACCCTCCTTCCGTTGTGACTAATTTGGAAGTTAGTAAAGACGGTATTGTCAGCGCCAGATATTCCAACGGTCAAAATAAAACAATCGGTCAAGTTATTCTTGCCAATTTCCCGAATCAACAAGGATTGCAATCAATTGGTAATAATCGCTGGATTCAAACCTATCAGTCTGGTACTCCAACACTTAATAATCCGGGCAGCACTAATACTGGATTGATTCAATCTCAGGCACTAGAAGAAGCCAACGTTGATTTGACCGCAGAGTTAGTGAATATGATTACTGCGCAGCGTTTTTATCAAGCAAATGCGCAAACAATTAAAGTTCAAGATGCTGTATTACAAAGTGTGATTAACTTGCGTTAATGTAATCTATTGTTAGGATGGCTAGTAAGTCATCCTAACAGTTTGTCTGGGCTGTATTGGCTTGAAATTGCCTACAATAAAAAAGAAGTGAAGGAGGCGGAATGGATAAGATGCTGTTTATTGCAATGAACGGAGCTAAGCACGTCGCATTGCAGCAGGCCACAACCAGTAATAACTTGGCGAATGCAAATACCAATGGATTCAAGGCTGAGTTGGTGGCTTTTCGGGCCCTTCCTGTTGTGGGTGATGGCGTTCCTACCCGCGCCTTCTCTGTTGATAGCACCGTTGGTCATGATCCCAATCAAGGGCCAATCAATCACACTGGAAATGACCAAGACTTTGCCATTAAAGGGCATGGTTTCTTTGCTGTGCAAGATCCGCAAGGAAATGAAGCATATACGCGTGATGGAGGCTATGTTGTTGATGAAAATGGTCTAATGAGAACCCGCTCAGGTCGTCTGATTTTGGGTGACGGTGGACCTTTGACCATTCCTCCAAACAGTCGTGTTGAATTGGGGACTGATGGTACTGTAACGGCTGTCGCCATTGATCAAGGGGTTCGTCAAGCACAAGTTGTAGGACGAATTAAAATGGTCGCTGACGAGTCTGGTAAGGATTTTTATAAAGGCAATGATGGTTTATTTCGTCGGCGTGATGGTGGAATTCCAGAATTAGACGAAACCAGAAGTTTAATTTCTGGCGCAGTAGAAGGAAGTAATGTTAATCCGGTAGAAACATTAGTTCAGATGGTCAATCATGCTAGACAATATGATTTAAATATTAAGCTTATGCAGACCGCTGACCAAAATGCTAGACAAGCAAATTCTATTATGAGTTTGTCTAACTAATCTATATTAAAAAAGGAAACAGATATGTTGCGCTCCTTATATATTTCCAAAACAGGTATGAACTCTAGTCAATTTCGGTTAGATGTCGTGACCAATAACTTGGCTAATGTGAACACAACAGGCTTTAAAAAAAGCCGAGCTGTATTCGAAGACCTAATGTATCAGACCATTCGTCAACCTGGTTCTCAAAGTGCAAATAACTCGCAAATTCCTACAGGTTTAATGGTCGGTACGGGCTCGGCACCTGTTGCAACAGACCGCATGCATTCGGATGGCAATATGCAGAATACCGAGGGCGCATTAGATATTGCTATTAATGGTAAGGGATTTTTTAGAGTGACACTACCAGATGGCTCAACAGGTTATACCCGTGATGGTAGTTTTAAATTAAACAGTGAAGGTCAGCTGGTTACTTCCAATGGTTATTTGTTAGATCCTCCTATCACAGTTCCTGCTAATTCAAATAAATTAGTGATTTCTGCTGATGGGCGTGTCCAAGTGACAGCTCAAGGTGCGACTGAGCCTACTGAATTAGGAATTATTCAAATCTCTGACTTTATTAATCCACAAGGTTTAGAGAGTATTGGTGGAAACTTATATCTGGAAACGGCTGCCTCTGGTGCACCCATTACAGGCGATCCAAACGCAGACGGACGTGGTGCCCTCAAACAGGGTTTTCTAGAAGCTTCAAACGTCAATGTAACTGAAGAGTTGATCAATATGATTCAGGCACAACGATCTTTTGAACTTAATTCCCGTGGCGTGAAAACAAGTGATGAGATGTTGCAAAGATTAAGTCAACTGTAATTTTTAATTTCGTTTGTGCTTTGTTAGGTTAATTTTCTCGCCCGTGTGCATTTTGATGCTGCGGGCGTTATTTTTCTCGTAGTGTGGATTTACTGTAATTGGGGTAACATGATGTTTGCCCCTCTGATTGCTGAGATACAAAAATGGCTTCCGTTAAATATACGACCCGCTTGTTGGTGTTCGGTTTCGTGACCTTACTTACAGGTTGTATGACTCCTCCCCCTACAATTGTGCAACAGCCTCTGTCGGCTCGACCAATCCAACAGCCTAATCTTCGCCCAGCTAATGGAGCAATTTTTCAAACCAGTGGGAATCAGGGGTTGTTCGCAGATCGTACCCCGAGTCAGGTTGGAGACATCCTTACTGTGGTTATTGAAGAACGTGCGAATGTTTCCAACTCAGAAAGTAGTTCTGGTAGCCGTTCAGCGTCAGGCTCCGCTAGTGCACCTGGTTTCAGCATTCCATTCTTTCCCAATTACCTTGAAGCCAAGACACGAGGGCTAAATGTTAATATCAATGGTGAAGTTGAAAATGATGGTAGTGGAAAAAGTAGTGCTTCTAGTTCTTTTAATACCAATATCAGTGTGACAGTAATTGATGTATTACCAAATGGTAATTTACAAGTGAGCGGTGAAAAACAAGTTAAAATGAATGGTGAAATGCAATACATTCGTTTATCTGGAATTATTAATCCTAGGGATGTAAAAGTTGATCCTCGCTTAGGCGGAAATATCGTTTCTTCACAGAAAATGGCTGATGCTCGTATTGAGCAAATTAATAAGGGCAATAATAGTTTGTTTGCACAACCTGGTTGGTTAACGCGATTTTTCATGACTATTTTACCATTTTAAATTTCTGGATAAAAACCATGCGTATCAGTGTAATTATGGGTCTAGTTTTAGCATCCGCCTTATCTATGCCCGCTTGGTCTGCTCAAAAAATTAAAGAGCTGGCAACGATTGGTGGCGTACGTAGTAACCAGTTGGTTGGTTATGGTCTAGTCGTTGGACTAGATGGCACAGGTGATAAAGCAACTTCTTCCCCTTATACCAGCCAGAGTATGATCAATATGTTGAATCAACTCGGTGTGCAAATGCAGCCAGGTCAAAAGATTGATCCCAAAAATGCAGCAGCTGTAGTAGTAACTGCTAATTTACCTCCTTTCGCAAAATCTGGTCAGCCATTAGACATCACTGTTTCTGCGATTGGTGATGCAAAAAGTTTGCGAGGTGGGACCCTATTGATGACCCCACTAAAAGGTGCTGATGGTCAAATTTATGCAATGGCTCAAGGTAATATTTTGATCGGTGGTGCAGGAGCTTCTGCGGGTGGCTCGAGTGCAAAAGTGAATCAGCTAAATGCAGGAAGAATCCCTGCTGGTGCAACAGTGGAGCGAGAGGTTGCAAGTGGTCTGAATGCCAATGCTAATAGCGTACAGCTAGAGTTACTTGAAGCAGACTTCACTACAGCTAACCGAGTGGTTGAGGCGATAAACAAAGCTTTTGGTTCAGAAACAGCCCGTGCTTTGGATGGTCGTGTTGTCGAAGTTCGCACACCTTTTGATAGTAATCAGCGCGTCCAATTCCTGGCAAAAATGGAAAACCTTGCCGTTACAGCGGCAGAATCTACCCCTCTGGTCATCTTGAACGCCCGCACAGGGTCGGTGGTAATGAACCAAGCGGTGAAAGTTGAGCCCTGTGCTGTTGCCCATGGCAATTTGTCTGTTACGGTAAACAGTACGCCTGTTGTAAGTCAACCGAACCCGTTAAGTCAGGGGCAAACTGTGGTTGGGCAACAAGCTGACATCAATGTACGTGCTGATGGCGGCAAGGTAATTAATGTTCCCCGTGGCACCAGCTTAAATGAAGTTGTGCGCGCCTTGAACGCGGTTGGTGCAACACCACAAGATTTGTTATCGATTTTGCAGGCCATGAAAGCCGCTGGTGCGTTGAAAGCAGAATTGCAAATTATTTAAGCATTTTGCGCAAGGCATGGTAATTGCTGGGTGTGAGTTATTCTTTTGAGGCTTAGTTGTTATGCAAATCTCTTCTTCGTTTGAATCTGCACGAGCTCAACAACGGTTGGCAATAGACAGTCGTTCATTGGATGATCTACGTGCCGAGGCAGTAAAAGATCCTAAGACTGCGATTAAGAAAGTTGCTGGTGAATTTGAGGCCATGTTCCTGAACATTGTGATGCAAACAATGCGGGAAACGTCTTTCTCTGGAGAAGAGGAAAGCAATGCCCTAAATACCTTTCGTGGAATGCAAGATCAACAAATCGTACAGCAAATGAGTCAGGCTGGCGGTGTTGGATTGGGTGATATGATTGCTCGGCAAATTGCCAAACAATCGGGCATCGAATGGGACGAACCAGTCAAGAAAACAGCCGCAGCAAGTTCTATGCAGCTGCTAGCACTGCAGAAACCAGCGATTGCCAAAGCGTTGCAACAGCTGGAACAAGACGGGGTTCAAGGTGTAACGGCTAAACCTGCAGCAGGCAGAACGAATAACACGCAAAACGCCAACAGTGGTGATTTTATTCAGTCTATGCTAAATCATGCCACCCCTGCTGCCCGAGCGATTGGCGTAGAGCCTCAACTGATCGTCGCTCATGCTGCATTGGAATCAGGATGGGGAAAAAGAAACATTAAGAATGCCGATGGTTCGAATAGCCACAACTTGTTTGGGATTAAAGCAACTGGCAACTGGAAAGGTGCAACCACTGATGTGCTGACCACAGAGTATGTCGATGGGGTAGCGCAAAAACGGGTTGAGCGTTTCCGTTCCTATCCTTCTTATGCCCATGCCTTTGCCGACTACGCACGATTACTGAGTACCAACTCACGCTATCAAGACGCGCTGAACAAGGGCGCTGATGCCGTCGGATTTGCACGTGCTCTAGCCAAAGGTGGTTATGCTACCGATCCAAACTATGCTGCTAAATTGAGCCAAGTGGCAGGTAGCGAAAAAATGCAAATTGCTGCACGTTCCTAGTAGAAACGCTTAAGTTTGTTGCTGTGCAGACGATGTAAGTTAATGACTTTTTGGGCAGGAATCTATCATGGCCGGTATCTTAAATATTGGTGTGTCGGGGCTGAATGCTGCCCGCGCCGCGTTAAATGTCACTTCGCAAAATATTAGCAACGTTAACACCGCTGGTTACCATCGCAAGGCATTGGTGCAGTCGGCAATGTATCCACAAAATCTAGGCTATGGTTTCCCCGGTCAAGGGGTTGAACTCAATGATGTTCAACGAATCTACGACCGTTTTTTAGATAAACAGGTTCAAACAGCCACTGCCAGTAACAGCTACTATGAGACGCAGTTTAGCTATATGAAACAGCTAGACGATGTGATCGCAAACTCAACCAACGGCATTTCGCCACGGCTACAACAATTCTTCAGCTCAGTGCAAACACTGACCTCTGATCCCTCTTCGATTCCTTCTCGCCAAGCGATGATTGACCAGATGTCATCGTTAGTGAATACCATGAAGTCGGCCGACGACCGTATGGAAGAACTGCGCTTGGGGATTAACACCGAAATTAAATCGTCTGTTACCGCAATCAACGGTATTGCGCAGCAAATTGCTGATCTCAATAAACAAATCACCATGTTATGGCGCAATGACGGGGTCCAGTTGCCTAACGACTTAATTGATCAACGTGATCAAGCTGTAACTGAACTGAACAAATATATCAATGCCACCATGGTGCCGCTCGGTGATGGCACAGTGAATGTTTACATTGGTAAAGGGCAAAGTCTGGTATTGGGTAATGATCCAGCACTACTAAGATCCGACTATTCCAACCAACCTGGTATGGAACAAGAGTTGGTTGTCTATTACCAATCGGGTGCACCTTTTGAGATTCCCTCAGATTTATTAAGTGGGGGATCAATGGGCGGTGCATTAGAAATGCGCAAAACATTGGACGATACACAAAAACGCATTGGCCAAATGGCAATGGAAATTGTCGATCGTTTCAACCGTCAAAATGCCCAGGGTGTGGATCTGAATGGCGATGCTGGTACGGATTTGTTTGAACTGCGCTTTAACTTTCCGCCAGTCAATCCTCCAACACCAGACTACTCGGCAAAAACTGATGCAGAAAAATTAGAGATTCAACAGCGCTATGCTGTGCGTGCTTTGTCGTTGCTGCAAACCGATCCAAACAAAATTGCCGCAGCGTCTGCCATCGTATTCGATCGTAATGCTTCTTTTAATGGTGCATTACCGACACAACTCGCTGGAACTGCTGCGATTAGCCAAATCTCAACAACAGCACCGTTTACGCCTGCTGCTGCGGTTCCTGCCATGCCAATCCAGATTCGGTTTGATGGTACTAATTACAGTATTACCGATAATACTGGTGCCGCGCATACACCACCTTTGTCTCTCAATCGCATTCCTGGTGTTTCTGGGGGCTTCAAGGTAGTAGATCAAAGTGGCGCCCCAATGGGGATACAATTTACGGTGTCAGGGACCCCTGCTGCAAATGACACCTTTGTGATTGCAAACCGGACACCCGGTGCTTTATTGGAAAAGGGTGAAAACACCAACTTACTGGAAATGGCCAAGTTGCAATCGTTAGCGACCGTAGCCGATTTGCCTGCAAGTGGCAAAGTGAATGGTATTGGCCCTGGTACACCACCGGTCCTTAACTTCACAATCAATGTGCAAGATCCGGATGTAGCAGCTGACAAAAAAGCCCAGCTAGACTTTGTTTCTAAATTGCCAATCACTATGGGGTTTGATGGTACTAATTTCACCAACTTGCCAAACGGCTATACCATTGTGCCTGCTGGATCAACCTACTCTTTGCAAGATGCTTCTAGCCGCACATTGATGACTTTTACTGCCCCTGCTGCGCTAGGTGCTGCGAATGCTGGGCAAACCTTTACCTTTCCTGCCCCAGCAGCATCGAATTTCCAAGCCACTTTTGGTCAAATGGTGACGGTGGTGGGCAGTAAAACCAATGAAGTAAAGGCGATTGGTGCGGCACAAAAAGTGACATTAGAGCAAGTGACGATGGCGCGTGAACGTGTTTCTGGTGTGAATTTGGATGAAGAAGCAGCAAACTTGATTAAATTCCAACAAGCCTATCAAGCCTCGAGTAAAGTGATTCAAATTGGCCAAGGTTTGTTCGACTCGGTATTGCAAGCGCTTCGTTAATCCTGCTCACTGAGAATATAAAGGACATCCTATGAGAATCAGCTCTTCTTTTACGTATCAAACCGGTGCTGCAGGGATTAACCGTCAACAAAACACCTTGTTTGAGCTGCAAAAACAACTTAACTCGCTTAAGCGGATTAACAGCCCTTCTGACGATCCAGTGGCTGCGGCGCGGGTGTTAGATACTAAACAATCTGACAGCCGTAATGCACAGTTTATTGAAAACACTAAAGCGGTAGACTCCGCTTTGCAGTTCAGTGACAACGCCCTGCAAACTGTGTCTGACATCATGACCCAGATGAAAGAAATGGTGGTGCGTGCTGGTAACCCTGCTTTTAAAGACACCGACCTTAAAATCATCAGCGGTGAATTTGATGGCAAAATGGAAGAATTAGTCGGGGTGTTAAACACAACCGACGGTCAGGGAAATTATCTGTTTTCTGGTACGAAAACCAGTACACCACCCTATACCATCGAAGGTTCTCGTCCCTATGGCGCTGATACAGTCATTCGTTATAATGGTAATGATGGCCAAAAATCGGTTCAAACAGGTACCGCACGACAAATCGCTATTACAGACCCAGGTTCTGCAACCTTTGGGACGGGCAGCACTGTAGGCCGTGACTCTGGTAATATTTTCGACACCATGTTGCGCTTTGGGGAAATGCTAAAACAGGGGCGTGATGGTTTAAATCCAAAAGCTAGTTTACCTGCTAATGGCGGTACTTCAGTTACCTTGGGCGTAGCTGATTCTATTCCAAACATTAAAAATGCAACAGCTGCTGCTGCGTTTGAAGATCTAAAAGATGCATTTGGACAAGGTGGGGTGAATGTGTCGCTACCAGCTGGGATGAACGATACTACTCTGCCTACTTTACCTGCACCTTATAACGCTAATTTCCAAGTGGCTTACGATGGCAAAGTCGGTGAATATCGTATTCGAACCACAGGTGGCGAGGATACTGGTTTAACGCTTAAATTTGAAAATCTGCCAACGGGGGCATTAGCCGCAGACAGCGTGACGCTGAAATCTTACACTTTAGAAGCCGCACAGGTGATGAAGGGCGTAGACAAGGCGCACGAGCGTTCATTATCCACTTTAGCTGCCGTGGGGTCGCGTCGTTTAGAAGTAGAACAGAGTCGTGATCTTGGTGAAGATCTGAATTTGGTTTACAAAAAATCGATTAGTGATTTGGAAGATCTGAATATTGCAGAGGCCAGTACCAGCTTGGTGATGGCGAAAACAGCTTTGGAAGCATCGCAGCTCTCTTTCTCAAAAGTAAGCTCATTGTCACTGTTTAACTACATCAGCTAATTGATGACAGCAAAACAAAACCCCCGCGATTAAGCGGGGGTTTTTTATTCTGGCGGAGAGAGGGGGATTCGAACCCCCGTGGGGCGCGAACCCCCCACTGATTTCGAGTCAGGGCCGTTTAGCCTCTCCGGCATCTCTCCGAACTTCGAAACAGACGCGCATCTTAACAGAGCTAACTTTTCTGTCAAGATGCACAGCGTTGTTGCTTAGCTAAAGCTCAATTTCCCGTGGCGGGCGTCAATCACAATCACCGATTTAGGTGGATAGTGACCGGCTAATATCGCTTTTGCCAGTGGATTTTCGATTTCATTTTGAATGGCGCGTTTTAATGGACGCGCACCATAAATCGGATCAAATCCGGCCTCGGTCAGCAGTGTTAACGCATCGTCTGTAACTTGAAGTGCCAGTTCTAACTTGGCCAAGCGGCTTTCTAAATGGCGGAGTTGAATTCGTGCAATCGATTTGATGTGTTTATCATCCAAAGCATGGAAAACCACCACTTCGTCGATCCGATTGACAAATTCTGGGCGGAAGTGGGCTTTAACCTCACCTAACACCGCAATTTTAGTCAGTTCATAATCATCGGTGGCCATGGTTTGAATAATCTGACTACCAATGTTTGATGTCATGGCAATGACCGTATTGCGAAAATCGACAGTTCTGCCTTGACCATCTGTTAAACGCCCATCATCCAACACCTGCAGCAAAATATTAAACACATCGGGGTGGGCTTTTTCGACTTCGTCTAACAGAATCACCGAATAAGGTTTGCGCCGAACCTGTTCAGTCAGATAGCCGCCTTCTTCATAGCCAACATAACCGGGGGGCGCACCGATAAGGCGGGCCACCGAGTGCTTCTCCATATATTCGGACATATCAATCCGAATCATGTGTTCTTCACTATCAAACATAAAACCTGCCAGTGTTTTGCACAGTTCGGTTTTACCCACACCAGTCGGCCCAAGGAATAGGAAAGAGCCATAGGGTTTGTTTGGATCAGACAGACCAGAACGGCTACGGCGAATCGCGTCTGCCACGGCACGGACAGCTTCATTTTGTCCAATAACGCGCTGGTGTAACACGTCTTCCATCCGTAACAGTTTCTCGCGTTCTCCAGTCAACATTTTGGAAACAGGAATGCCTGTTGCACGGCTTACCACCTCGGCGATTTCTTCCGCTCCAACTTGGGTTCTGAGCAGCTGATTGGGCTTTTTCTGTCCACCTTGGCTGGCCGCTTCGGCTTCTTTCAGACGGGCTTCCAACTGTGGCAACTTGCCATATTGCAGCTCGGCCAGTTTTTCCCATTGTCCCTGTCGTTTTAGCTCTTCAATCTGTACTTTAAGTTTGTCGATCTCTTCCTTGATCGATTGGCTACCTTGCTGTGCCGCTTTTTCGGCCTTCCAAATTTCTTCTAAGTCGGCATACTCTCGGCTTAGTTTTTCAATTTCTTCGTTAATCAGGGCTAAGCGTTTTTGGCTGGCTTCATCCGACTCGCGTTTCACTGCTTCCCGTTCAATTTTCAACTGAATTAAACGGCGATCCAGTTTATCCATTGACTCTGGTTTTGAATCAATTTCCATTTTGATCCGGCTTGCTGCTTCATCAATCAAATCAATCGCTTTATCAGGCAAGAAGCGATCGGTGATGTAACGATGCGACAGCTCGGCAGCGGCAACTATCGCAGGATCGGTAATATCGACACCATGGTGAATCTCATATTTCTCTTGTAAGCCGCGCAGAATGGCGATGGTGTCCTCAACCGAGGGTTCACTGACTTGCACCTTTTGGAAGCGACGTTCTAGGGCAGCATCTTTTTCGATGTATTTGCGGTATTCATCCAGCGTTGTCGCACCAAGGCAATGCAATTCACCACGGGCTAAAGCTGGTTTCAACATATTGCCCGCGTCCATCGCACCCTCGGCTTTACCGGCGCCAACTAAGGTATGAATTTCATCAATAAAGATCAGTGTATTGCCCTCGTCTTTAGCCAAATCGTTCAACACCGCTTTGAGTCGTTCTTCAAACTCTCCACGGTATTTTGCCCCTGCCAGTAAGGCGGCTAAATCCAGTACTAACAGCCGCTTGTGTTTGAGTGATTCAGGGACTTCGCCATTCACAATCCGTTGGGCCAGCCCTTCCACAATTGCTGTTTTACCAACCCCTGGTTCACCAATGAGTACCGGATTATTTTTGGTGCGCCGTTGTAAGACTTGAATAGCGCGGCGAATTTCATCGTCTCGCCCAATCACGGGGTCGAGCTTACCCTGCCGTGCTCGTTCGGTCAGATCCAAGGTGTATTTACTTAATGCCTCACGTTGACTCTCGGCATCAGCGGTGTTGATGGTATCGCTGCCCCGTACGGCATTGATGGCCGCCTCTAACGCTGCCGTTTGTCCGCCGTGTTCTTTGAATAGGCGGCCTGTTTCGCTTTTATCTTCAGTGAGTGCCAATAAAAACATTTCACTGGCAATAAATTGATCGCCTCGTTTTAGTGCCGCTTTTTCTGTGAGATTAAATAAATTGGCTAGCTCTTTCGACACACTGATTTCGCCGCCGGTACCACTGACTTTGGGCAAGCGTTCGATCGCTGTTTTCAATGCCTGACCTAACCCGCCAGCATTCACTCCGGCTCGGGCTAGTAGGCCACCGACGCCGCCTTCACGATCGTTGAGCATCGCCAACAACACATGCTGCGGTTCGATATAGGGGTTGTCATTGGCTAAGGCCAGACTTTGGGCATCGCTGATGGCTTGTTGAAATTTAGTGGTGAGTTTGTCAAAACGCATGATGCTTTCCTACTGCAATTAAGTTAAACCCTAACTTGGGTAGGGGAAAACCTTTATCAAGCAGGAAATTTTTTCTTGCTGGGTCTTGATTTCTCAGACTTTGTCTAGGTAGGCGAGTCTGGACGTGTTGGTGCGGATATCTGCGAAGGTGCCATCGAAGGCAAGATCGATTACTCTATGTAGATCTTCTTTATCTTGCGAGAAATCCAGCACATCATGCCAACAAAACAACAACATCCCTTATTTTTTGCTGCTGCCGCAATTGTGATTTGGGCAAGTTTGGCAACCTTGGGCACCCGAGTGGCAGCGGTACCGCCGTTTTTAACGGTGGGCGTTACTTTATTGGTGGCGGGGATTTTGAGCTTGCCGACCTATCGCCAATGGAAAGTGCCTTTACCAACTTTATTGGTTGGGATCGCTGGCATTTTTGGTTATCACTTCTTTTTATTCTTAGCCTTTCGCTTAGCTCCAGCGGTAGAAGCCAATTTATTAAATTATCTGTGGCCGTTATTGATTGTGCTGCTGTCGCCAGTGTTGTTACCGAATATGGCCTTGCGCCGGCAACATATTATTGCCGCTGGGTTGGGATTTATTGGGGCGGCGTTGATTGTGACTAAGGGCTCTCTGTCGTTAGAAGCCCGATTTATCATGGGTTATGCCTGCGCGGTATTAGCTGCATTTCTATGGGCAGCCTATTCGTTGTTGAGCAAGCGGCTTCCCCCCTATCCAACGGCAGCGATTGGCCTATTTTGTTTATTGTCTGGGGTATTGTCGCTACTGAGTCATTTTGCATTAGAGCCTGCCTATACACCGAAGATGCAGGAATGGATATGGCTAGGGCTGTTGGGGATTGGGCCGATGGGTGGGGCGTTTTTCTTGTGGGATAAAGCATTAAAACAAGGCGATCCACGCAAAATCGGCGCGTTGGCCTTCACTACCCCGTTATTATCCACTTTATTGTTGATTGTAACGGGGAGCGGGGTTTTGGATGGTTATGCGTTGGCGGCGATTGTGTTGATTGTCGGCGGTGCTGTGTTAGGGACCCGCACACCAAAATAGACGACGTTAATTAGACTTAACCATCTCAAGTTGATGGATGACTTCGCCGAGGCGATTTTGCAGCGCGTAATTCGCTTGATACGCTTCGGAGAGTTCTTCAAAACTGTCGCGTACTAAATTCACTAAGGCAGTTTCTTGACCCTGTGCGCAACAAGCCCCGCCGTTCAGGGCGGGAAAGGATAGCGCGGACGGCGTAGCCGTCCTTGGGTTTCAGTGTGGCGTCTGCTGCTGTTCGATGTATTGGCGCACGATGGAGATCGGCGCACCCCCACAGGATGAGGCGAAGTAGGATGGCGACCACAGGGCGCCATTCCAGTAGCGATTCTGGAGGTCAGGGCGTTCCTTCCGTAGCAAACGGCTGGATTCGCCACAAAGACCAAATGGACGTGCATCTTGAACACGCAGTACCGTCCGTGCCGAATATCGTTGTCATCTCTCATAGACCAAAGTATCATTGATTCATGCAACGACTTCAAGCCTTCAAATACGAACTGGTGCCAGACGGCCATCAGGAGCGGCAGATGCGCCGCTTCGCTGGCTCGTGCCGGTTCGTATTCAACAAGGCGCTGGCGTTGCAGAAAGAACGCTACGAGAATGGCGAGAAGAAGCTGGGTTATGCTGGGCTGTGCAAGCGGCTCACCGAGTGGCGCAATAGCTCGGAAATGGTATGGTTGGCTGATGCACCTGTGCATCCGTTACAGCAAACCCTCAAGGACTTGGAGCG
>NZ_ATVC01000060.1 GCF_000420525.1 Aquaspirillum serpens DSM 68 | reverse complement strand
GTTTGATAGTGTCGGAACAGAGGGGGAAATGATGTGGAAAGACATCATGCGGCGGGTGGCGGGGTATCATTAGTTCGCTCCCCTCGACGGCCATAAAAAAAGGCACATCACCGTGTGCCTTTTCCAAACGGACTCACATATTCAAGACCGCCGCAACGATACCACCGCTACCGCCGCCAAAATCAACACCGCCGCCAGCGCCTCTTGCCATCCAGGTTGTTCGCCCAGCAACAACGCCCCACCAACCACCCCAATCAACGGGGTAATCAACGATGACAAAGACGACACCGCCACCGGCACCATCATCACAATCCGATTCCATGCCCAGTAACAGAACATAAACGCCACCGTCACGTTATAGAGCATCCCCAACGCCGGCCATAACGACGGCCAACGCAGGCTGTCCAACTCAAACCACCACGCCCCCAACAACATCGGCGCGCTGCCCAACAACATCATCCAACCCGTTAACACTGTCGTATTCACCGGCAACGTAAAACGCTTCATCAACACCACGCCCAATGCCCAACTCCATGCCGCCCCAACCATGCACAACACGCCCGTTGGTGCTTGTAACAAGGTCTGGACACTGCCTCCCATCAATACAAACACCCCACTCAAACCCAACAACAATGCCAACACTAAACGCAAGGTCAACGGTTCGCGCAAAATCCACACCGATAACAACACACTCCACAACGGCATGGTGTAGCCCAACAAGGCAGCGCGGCCAGATGGCAACAACGCCACGCCATAAATCGCCAACGCATTCCATCCAATAATATTAAACAGCGTCAACCAACCAAGCCGCCGCCAATGCAGGGAGGAAATCGCTAACGATTGCTGCCGCCGCGCCAGCGCCAACACCCCCAAGCCGCCCAGTAATAAACAACTGCCACGAAAAAACAGCGGTGGAATATCTTGTAAGACAATTTTCATCACCGGCCAATTTAACCCCCAACCCAATGCCAATGCGGCTAGCAACAACAATCCCTGTGGCGGAAGGCCAGCAGATTTTTGCGACATAGTCTTATTTCCACTCAAGCAAAGACAGGCAGTCTACGCCGAGTTGCCACAAAAAAATATCTTGGCTTAGCTGTCAATTTGTGAAGTTAATTCGGCAATCAGATTGAGTTCGGTGTTTAATTCTTTCGACAGCTGCTGACGATCTTGCTGATTCATCGCTGCTTTTAACAAAGCTGCCAATGCTTTTAATCTTTGCGTGGCCTCGGCGACCAGCTGGCGGAATTGTTGATCGAGGGCTTTTTCTTGCTGATTAGCAGCATCCCCATACGACACCGTCACCCGAGGGGTATCCGACTCGGCTGGATCAGCTTCTTCTGCCGCCGCGCCAGTCTCGGTCTGTGTTTTATCCGCCGCTTCTGCCTTATCCACCGCTTGATTTGCCGCACTCAAGGCGGCTTCGGGTGTGGCAGTATTGGCTGTAGCGGCATTCTGTCCTGTTTGCGCCTCTTGTCCACCACTCACGCTGACCTGTAGTGAAGGGCTTTCTCCTCCCCCTGCCGAAGCATATTGCTGCACCGCGCCACGCAGTTGTTGTGCGATGTCTTTTAACTGTGCCGCCAGTGCTTTCGCTGCCGCCGGAGGCAAACCAACCGCCAGTTTTTGCAACATCTCTAAACGCTGTTTTAACTCTGCCACCCGCGCCATCGCACGCGATTTTTCTTCTTGGCGCTGTTGTGCCAATAGCTGTTTCTTTTGTTCATCAATTTCTTCGAGCGCTGCACGCAGTTTTTGCAAAGCGTGTTGCGATACCGACACTTTTTCTTGTGCTATCGCTTCCAATAAATGGCTCTGACGTGGTATCGAACGAGACACACGCTCATCACTCGCCGGCATCACCACCACCCGCGAAGACAATAAAGAAGGGGCAATCCGCATGATTATGACCTCCACAAAAGCCTATTATCGACTGCCCCATCGCAAAACTGATCGGTAATTAACAGTATTGTTTACGCAGTGCTACCTTATTTAATTTGCCTACGCTGGTACGTTCTAACGTATCGACAAAACGAATTTCATCCGGAACAGCCCACTTGGACAAATGACCCGCCTCAACCACTTGCAACAAATACGTACGTAAAACGTCTACTGTACATATCTGCTTGGGTTTCAATACCACTAAGGCCATAGGTCGCTCTCCCCATTTAGCATCAGGCACTGCTACCACCGCCACTTCACTGACAGCAGGATGTTCCGAGATACGGGATTCTAGTTCTAGGGAAGAGATCCACTCGCCACCTGTCTTAATCACATCTTTTAAACGATCAGTAATCCGTAGCGAACCACGCACATCCATCACACCAATATCATTGGTATGCAGGTATCCCCCTGCCCATAAATCAGCACTAGCCTCAATATTTTTGTAATAACCCTGTGTCAGCCAAGGACTACGCACAACTACTTCGCCGGGTGTTTTGTCGTCTTGAATAACCGACTGCATTTCTGGACTTACCACACGCAAATCAACAAGAGGAATCGTTTGACCCGTTCGAGCACGCAGAGGAACCTGTTTTTCTGCTGATAACGCTAATTCTGCAGAACTCAAATGTGCCAAGGTTAGGATTGGGCAAGTTTCAGACATCCCATAACCCGTAAAAACATCCATCCCAAAACGAGCCGCTTCTACCGCCAAACCTGAAGGCAAAGCCGATCCACCAATCACCATTTTTAAGCCACGCAGACGTGTCGTGCGTTCAGCAAGCGGATTTTTTAACAACATATGCAAAATAGTCGGCACACATTGTGAGAAAGTCACATGCTCTTGTTCAATCAAATGTAATAAGTGATCTGCTAAATAACGTCCGGGATAAACCTGTTTGATACCTAATAGCGTGGCAACATACGGCAATCCCCATGCATGAACATGGAACATGGGAGTAATTGGCATATAGACATCTTCTCTATGCAAGCGCCCATGTGCTGGGGCACTTCCCAACGCCAATGCGCTGCTTAAGGTGTGTAGGACTAACTGTCGATGTGAGAAATAAACACCTTTTGGCAGTCCTGTTGTGCCAGTGGTATAAAATAAAGTCGCGCGCGTATTCTCATCAAAATCAGGAAAAATAAAGCATTTTCCAGCATATTCGGCTAATAGTGCCTCATATTCTCCTGCCCACGATAAGCTAGATTGACAAGCACCGCCTTCGTCGTCTAGCAAAATAAACGTTTTTACCGACGTGAGTTGGGCCGCAATATGTTCAATCACCGGCAAGAACTCTCGATTAAGCAACAACACCTTTGGTTCTGCATGATTCAGGGTGTACAACACCTGATCAGAAGCAAGACGCACATTGACATTGAAAAGTGTCGCCCCCAATGATGGGACTGCAAAATAGCATTCCAAATAACGATGGCTATCCCAATCCATCACTGCAACCGTGTCACCCATCACCACCCCTTGTGCGCTTAACATTAAAGCAAGTTGCTGAATACGCTGCCAAGTCTGTTGATAGGTATGGCGGGTGGTGCCACGATAGACAATTTCTTGTGCCGCAGTTTGTTGTAATGGGGTGTGCCAAAGTTGTTTGAGTAACAGTGGATACGTGTAAGCAGTCATGATTTTCCTTGAGCAGGGTTAGAAAGTATGGTTGATACCGACCATCAACGTACGGGGGTCAGCGCCTTTTCCAGCGACACGTCCGACCGTGCTGTCGTTTAAATTAGCAGTCGACACAAAGGTGTACGCCGCATTGCTGTCATTCAAGATACGAGCATATTCTGCAAACAGTAGCGTACGTTTTGACAGCGAGTAGCTACCAATTAGGCTGATAAAGCGGGCGCCTGTGTCCTGTGTGGTCGCACCACCACTGACATGACTCTCAACATCATCGGCCTGCCCAAGATGGACTCCCATATAAGCAGCAGGGCTGAGGGTTTGGCCAAGATGAACGCCATAAGCATTTCGACTGACTTTACCTTCGGGAAACCGCGTTTCTAGGCGTTCAAAACCAACACCTAACACGGTACCTGAGCCAAAGTGATACATCGCCACGGCTTTCACGGCTCGCGAACGTGTCCCCTCAACCGTCATCGACGGTGGATAGTGGGTATAACCGCTACCCAGAAAACCATTGCTATCACGACTTTCCAACCACACAACGTTAGCAGCTAACTTAGCGTCTTTATAATCAAGCTCGCCCTGTACCGCCCAAGGATCGCTTTGGCTTACCCCCTGTTTTTCTGCGGTAGAGAAACTGAGGGTACTCGATACCCCATACCAACTCGGCGTCTCATAACGCAAAACATTTGGGGCTCGACCACCAGTTAGCGGTGCAGTAGGACGATCTGCGCGTGGTGCATACCCACCGAACGTCCCAAATAAGGAAAGAATAGAACCAGCAATACCGGTGCTGATAATTCGCCGATCCATACCAGGGATATGCGACGTCCAATAGATGTCGTGTCGCCCTGCGAGCAAACGGCCCCATTGTCCCTTTAATCCAACATAGCTGTTGCGATTGGCAAAGCCACATTGACGACATTCATCTGGATTAATGTCCTGTTCAACTTGCCAAATCGCACTCAATCCATTCCCTAAATCTTCGCTTCCACGAAAGCCGATATAAGATAAGTTGCTGGTCACACGCTGCATTGATTCGATATCACGACCGTCTTTTGCACCTTTGGCAGCAATGGTTTCAAATGCCAAATTGATCTTGCCGTATAACTGAACGTCTGCTTGTACCCACGTAGGGAATAACCCAGCGCTAAGCCAAATCACTGGCCATGTTTTCTTCATCATTTCTCCTGAATTTATCGTTATATCACCGTGATACGGTGTTCAGGCTATGGCAAAAAACAGGCCAGTTTTTCAAGTGTTTGTTTTAATTCAAAAAATAGATATGCTTAAGCGTCTTTTGTCTCTAACAAAGACAAGAAAAACATCAAAAAAACATAACACATTGAATATTAAAGTCTATTTAAATTCTACAAACGGAGACAAGTTATCTCTTTTATGAGACTACAGAGGAGGGGAAGATGAAGTGATTTGATGATGTTGGATTTTTTTATATAACGTGGCACGTCCAATCCCAAGTTGTTTTGCCGCAGCACAAACATTACCCCGATGGGTTGCCAACGCATCACAAATGGCCCGCCGTTCACATTCAGCCAGTTGTTGTTGTAGAGTCAGAGAAACGGTAGATGGAAAAATCGAGTCAGAAGCTTGGGGTAGCACTGTTTGTAACTCATTCACACCGAGAGTTAACGTATCAAACAAGGTCACGGCTTGCTCCAACACATTCCATAGCTCACGCAGATTACCCGGCCAGTCATAGCGTGTTAGCCATACTAAACCTTGTGGATCAATGTCGCGTGGGACTTCTCCTGTGTGATCAGCAATACGTGCCAAGATGTGCTCACAAAGCGCAGGCAGATCTTCTCGACGTTGTCGTAGGGGAGGTAAAGTCAGAGGTAAGACGTTCAAACGGTAATATAGATCGGCACGAAATTGTCCATTGTGTACCATCGTTACCAAATCTCGACTGGTTGCTGTGATAATACGCACATCAATATTTTGAACCTGATTCGACCCTAAGGCCTCAAACTCCTTTTCTTGTAAAACTCGCAAGAGTTTAGCTTGAAGGGATAAGGGCAAATCGCCAATTTCATCCAAAAACAAGCTTCCGCCCTCTGCAAGCTTAATTTTTCCTTCGCGACCACGCCGGTCAGCGCCAGTATAGGCACCGCCTACAGCCCCAAACAATTCGCTCTCTAGTAAAGTTTCAGGAATCGCCGCCACATTAAGTGCGACGAATGGCCCAGCTGAACGTGCACTTTCAGTATGAATCGCATGAGCAAATAATTCTTTACCTGTTCCTGTTTCACCTAATAGCAAAACAGCACCTTGCCCCCGAGCAACACGCCGTGCCCGACGTTTAGTTTCTTGCATCACCGATCCATGACCAATGATGTCAGAGAGCGAATATTTAGTGGATCGACTCCGAGTTAAAGCCTGTCTCACCGACGCTAACTCAGCTTCTAGACGTCTAAACTTAGCTAACAATGGTTTCAAGTGTTGACGAGTTTCATACAAAGCAAAACCAATCGCACCAACAATTTGACCTCCTTCATCTTTCACTGGCACCCGTGAAATAATGAATGAACGCTCACCTACCGTAAAAATATCAAGTAATACGGGTTCACCAGTGGCTAATACCTCTGGCATTCTAGTATGGGGGGTGAGTTCAGCAATCGGACGACCCAACACTTGCTGTAGCGGCAAAGCTAATGCGTCAAGGTAGGTTTCATTAATCCAAATAACCTGTCCCTGACAATCAACAGCAATCGCACCTTCGCAACGTTCTGCTAACCACGAAGCCAATGAAGAGGCAATTTGTTGTCGCCAAATCGATAAGTCGGCAGGAAACGCCATGTGATTTTTTTCCATGTGCTGACGATATAACAACTCACCCGTTGGCACAAACCATCCTCTAAGCGGAAATGATAAGATGCCGGCCTCTTTCTTTTGTCACGAGGTGTCTGTGCTGATTCATCCTCAATTTGATCCTATCGCCGTGAGCCTTGGCCCACTTGCCATTCGTTGGTATGGGTTGATGTATCTCATTGGTTTTGTGCTGTTCATTGTGTTGGGCAGTGTGCGGATTAAACGCGGTTACAGCGTCTTTACCCGACCGATGCTAGACGATCTACTGTTCTATGGCATTCTCGGCGTCATTCTCGGCGGTCGTCTTGGCTATGTCTTGTTTTACAAGCCGGCGGAATATCTTGCCAACCCGCTATCGATTCTCAAAGTCTGGGAAGGTGGCATGGCGTTTCATGGTGGCTTTTTGGGGGTGTTGGTGGCGATGGCGTTGTGTGCGCGCAAATATCGCCTCAGCTTTCTCCAAGTCACCGACTTTATTGCACCACTGGTCCCGCTTGGACTGGCCACCGGGCGGATTGGTAATTTCATCAATGGCGAATTGTGGGGACGGGTTACCGCGCCCGATTCGGCATGGGCAATGGTGTTTCCACAGGCCTATCACGAAGACTTACGCACCGCCATGCACAACCCAACGCTGATCGAGTGGATGAGCCAATATGGTGGTTTGCCCCGTCATCCCTCACAGCTCTATCAATTCGCCCTCGAAGGCGTGTTGTTATTCCTGATTTTGTGGGGCTATTCCAATCGACCCAAACCGATTGGCTGTGTCTCGGCTTTATTCTTAATCGGTTATGGCAGCTTCCGTTTTATTGCTGAGTTTGCCCGCGAGCCGGATGATTTTCTCGGTTTGTTGGCAATGAATTTGTCGATGGGACAGTGGTTATCGTTACCGATGATTATCATTGGCGCAGTGTTGTGGCTGGTGAGTAGCAAACGCCCTCGCTATTAAGCACGATTGCGCTGTGCGCGGGCAAGCAGGCATCGGGTACAATCCTGTGCTTTCTTGCCCGTTTTTTTGGTCTTGCATGCTCAGCTATCGTCACGCTTTCCACGCCGGCAACCACGCCGATGTGCTCAAACACACCATCCAACTGGCCTTGTTGGACTATCTCAAACAAAAAGACAAACCATTTTGGATTGTTGACACCCACGCCGGAGCCGGTGGCTACGTCTTAAATTCTGACTTTGCCTTAAAAACTGCCGAATGGTGGGACGGCATTGCCCGTTTATGGTCACGCGATGACCTGCCACCGTTGTTAGCAAATTATGTTGATCTGGTGAAAAATCTACATGGTGATGACGAGCTGCGCTATTACCCAGGTTCACCGTGGTTTTCCCTGCAAGCGGCACGCGACAGCGAACACCTGCGCCTATTCGAGTTACATCCAACCGATTTCCCCTTGCTGGCACAAAACATCTGCGACCCTCGGGTACGCAGCGAACAAAAAGACGGTTTTGCTGGCTTAAAAGCGGTACTCCCTCCGCCACCGCGACGCGCCTTAGTGCTGATCGATCCACCCTATGAAGATAAAAAAGACTATCAGCGCGTAGTCAATTCGCTACAAGACGCACTCAAACGCTTTGCCAATGGCGTGTATGCGGTGTGGTACCCGTGCTTACAGCGTTTTGATGCCCGCGACTTGCCAGAGCAACTCAAACAACTGCCAGTCAAGAGCTGGTTGCGCGCTGAATTGCATGTGCAAAGTCCGGCCAGCGATGGTTTTGGGATGCACGGTAGCGGCATGTTTATCCTCAATCCGCCGTGGACACTGGCACAACAGCTCGCAGATATCTTGCCTTATCTTGTTCAGCACTTGGGACAAGACTCTGGCGCCCGATTTGTGTTGGAACAGCAAAGCGCATAGGACACGTTATGTTAGTGCTTGGAATTGAATCATCTTGTGATGAAACTGGCGTGGCTTTATACGATACCGAACACGGTTTACTGAGCCATGCGCTACATACACAAATGGCGATGCACGCAGAATATGGCGGTGTGGTGCCAGAATTGGCCAGCCGCGATCACATTCGCCGTGTGTTGCCTTTAACGCGGGAATGTCTGCAACAGGCGCAAAAAACCCTAGCAGACCTCGATGCGATCGCCTACACCGCTGGCCCGGGTTTAGGGGGGGCGCTGTTGGTCGGTTCGGCTATCGCCAATGGTTTAGCGTTTGGCCTTGATATTACAGTGATTGCGGTGCATCACCTCGAAGGCCATCTCTTATCGCCGATGCTGGCCGATCCTCGCCCCGAATTTCCGTTTGTGGCTTTGCTGGTGTCGGGGGGGCATACCCAGTTAATGGCGGTGCATGGCATTGGCCAATACGAAACACTGGGGGAAACCCTCGATGATGCCGCTGGCGAAGCGTTTGATAAAACAGCAAAACTGCTGGGTTTACCTTATCCGGGTGGCCCTGCATTATCAAAATTGGCCGAACAAGGCGATCCGAACCGCTTTAGCCTGCCACGTCCGATGCTGAAAAGCAGTCATTTGGACATGAGTTTTTCTGGTTTAAAAACAGCGGTGTTGACCTTAGTACGCCAACAAGAACAACACGGTGCGATAGATGACACCACACGAGCCGATATTTGCCGCGCCTTTCAGGATGCAGTGGTGGATGTGCTTCTGCATAAATCCGCCGCTGCATTAAAACAAAGCGGTTTACGGCGGTTGGTGGTTGCTGGTGGGGTCGGTGCCAACCGTCAACTACGCGAAGCACTCAATCAATTTGCCGCCAAGCAGCATATCGATGTGTTTTATCCGCCGCTGTCGTTATGCACTGACAACGGCGCCATGATTGCCCTCGCCGGTGCCATGCGCCTGCAATATGCCCGTCCCGCTGCTGGCTTTAGCGTGTTCCCTCGCTGGGAACTGGCCAGCCTGCCGCGCCTTAATCCACCACAGGATGCCGCATGATTCAGCTTAAAAATATCACGCTCCGCCGTGGCAACAAGGTGGTCTTACAAGAAGCACAATTGACCGTCCACCCCGGCCAACGGGTGGGGGTAGTCGGTAAAAATGGCGTGGGTAAATCCAGCCTATTTGGTTTGTTGCGGGCCGAATTACACCAAGATGCCGGTGAATGTAGCTTACCTGCCGCATGGGTGATTGCCCATGTTGCCCAAGAAACCCCAGCCCTGAACAGTTCGGCCTTGGATTATGCGCTGGATGGCGATAAGGAATTGCGCCAGTTGGAAGTGGCACTGGCCGATGCCGAAGCGCGGCACGATGGAGAGGCCATCGGTCATCTGCATGATGAAATGGCACGGATTGATGGCTATGCGGCGCCAGCCCGCGCAGCGCGTTTGTTGGCAGGGTTAGGTTTTTCAGAAACGGCACAACAGCAACCGGTAGCCAGTTTTTCTGGTGGTTGGCGAATGCGTTTAAATTTGGCACAAGCGTTGATGTGTCGTTCTGATTTGCTGTTACTCGATGAACCAACTAACCACCTCGATTTAGAAGCGGTGTTGTGGTTGGAAGATTGGCTCACCCGTTACCCAGGCACTTTGTTGCTGATTTCCCATGATCGTGATTTTCTCGACACGGTTACCAGCCACATTGCCGAAGTCGCCAGCGGCAAAATCACGCTTTACACTGGGGGTTATAGCGACTACGAACGGGCACGCGCCGAGCGGCTGGCACGTGAAGCTGCCCTGTATTCAGCGCAACAAAAACAAATTGCCCACCTCGAAAACTTTATCCGCCGCTTCAAAGCCAAAGCCACCAAAGCCCGACAAGCACAAAGTCGTGTCAAAGCGTTGGAACGCTTAGAGCGAGTGGCGTGCGCCCAAGTCGATTCGCCGTTTTCGTTTGAATTCCGCGATCCAGATAGCCAACCCTCGCCTTTGGTGCGGTTAGAAGGGGTCAGCATCGGCTATAGCGATATCCCACTGTTACAGCGTTTGGAATTGAGCGTTGAGGCAGGGGCACGGGTGGGTCTATTGGGGCCGAACGGGGTCGGGAAATCGACATTTATTAAATTATTAGCAGGCGAACTCGCCGCTTTGGGTGGCAAAGTCACCCGTGCCAAAGAATTGCGCGTCGGCTACTTTGCACAACACCAGCTCGAAACCCTACGTGAAGCCGAGTCGCCCTTGTGGCATCTCAACCGAATTGCCCCCGACGTGCGCGAACAAGAATTGCGCGATTTTCTCGGTGGCTTTGATTTTCGCGGTGAGATGGTAAGCAGCCCAGTTGGGCCCATGTCAGGCGGCGAAAAAGCACGCTTGGCACTGGCCTTGATTGTGTGGCAACGGCCTAATCTGTTGTTGTTAGACGAACCGACCAACCATCTTGATCTAGATATGCGGGCCGCGCTGACGTTGGCCTTGCAAGATTACAGTGGTGCATTGGTGGTGGTATCGCACGACCGCGCCCTGATCGAAGCCACCACCGACAGTTTTTATGTTGTCGGTGAAGGCACCGTGAAAGTGTTTGAAGGGGATTTAGAAGAGTATCGCCAACAACGCCTCGAACAAGATCGCGCGCGACAACAGGCACAACGCCAAGAGCAGCAAGCCGACAGTGGCAATGCGCCTATGGTGGATCGCAAAGCACAAAAACGGTTAGAAGCCGAAGCACGACAGCGCCTCTCGGCACAACGTAAGCCATTAGAAAAACAACTGGCACAATACGAGAAAACCCTCACCGCTTTACAAGCGGAAAAGGGCACACTCGATACGTTATTAGCAGACGAAGCGATGTATCAACCCGAGCAAAAAAACCAGCTACAACAGGCGCTCAAACGTCAGGGTGAGGTCAGTGCTGCGTTGGCTGAAGTCGAAGAGCAATGGCTAATGGTGCAAATGGAGCTGGAGGCCTTAAGTTAATTAACTCGATGGGGGCAAGGTATCAGCAAAGCTGCTGCGTTGCCCCAATTTTTCATACAACGCGGCCAAGTTTGGATGATCTTGTGGCCACGTTAAATCGGGGAAGCGCAGTTTTAACCAGCCCAAAGCACAGCCAACCGCAATGTCAGCTAACGAATAGCTGGTGCCATACATCCAGTTTTTATCGCCCAAGTCTTGCGCCAACGCCTCTAGCCCTCGGACGACTTTTTCCATTTGCCGTTGCATCCATGCGGTGTTTCGTTCACCAGCAGGACGTTTGTATTCTAGAAAGATATTGATCGCTGCATCTAACACCCCATCGGCCAACGCCTCAATCCGCTTGACCACTGCCAAAGGGCGGGTTTCTTTTGGTAATAGCCGTGAGACAGGTGAAATATGATCGAGATAATCCACAATCACCCGTGAGTCGTATAACACCGAACCATCGTCTAACACCAACACCGGCACCTTACCCAATGGATTCGGTACTTGTTGGCTGGCCTCGGGTAACCACGGATTGGCAACTTCTAGCTGGCACTCTATTTTTTTCTCTAGCAATACCACCCGCACCTTACGAGCAAATGGGCTAGTCAACGAAGCAATTAGTTTCATCAGCAATCAAATTCAAAAAATCATTAAACAGGGTCGTCGCTTAAGGCTCGTATTGAATCCGGCCTTGCACTTGTACCCCAACCTCACTATCGCCTGCCGCAAACGTGGGCATCACCGCCGCTTCGTCTGCCACTTTTGCCGCCATACTCATCGCACGAACAGGCCGATGTGCATAAAACTGACCTTGGTTTAATACTGTCAGATTCACAATCCGGTATTTGCCATTCCCCAAATTGCGTGCCACCAGTTGGGCGCGTTCTTCAAAGGCTTTTAATGCCTCAGGGGTCAGCTGCTGCTCCACCTTTTTCCGCGCAGCATCCGAGATGCTAAAGCCAAGTTGTGCAATTTGCAGTTGGCCTTCTAAATCGGCAATCAACGCCGCTGCTTGATCGTGTTCGGTGGCTTCAAGCCGAAACTCCACCCGACCGCGCCAGCCACTGATTTTACGCTTATCGTAAATCGGCCATGTATTCTGCCCTTGGCTGCTGATTTTGACCGCCGGATAGCGTTTGGCTTTTTTTAATGCTTCATCCGCGACTCGATTCAAACGCTGTGCCAACTCAGCCGCTTGGCCGTGACTGTCTTCAACATATAACGTGGCTTGTAACAAATCGTTGCTGATCGTGCGTTTGGCCTCGGCACTGAGTTCAACCAGATGATAATTCAGCGGTTCGGCCTGTGTGATTGACGACACACCCGATAAGGACAGCCCGATCACGGCCATCGCCAATAGAGAACGAGAAAGGTGTCGCATGGTCAATTCCTTGTGGTTGAGCCGAGAAAACCTCGGCAAATCGCAACATGAGTATGCCTGAAATTAATCATTATCACGTAATGGCGCGGTAGATTCGTGTTGCTTTTGTCTTAATCGCGCCATGATGGCAGCTTTTTGTTCATCGGAATAGACATTCCAAAATGTCACTTCTTCAAAGGTACGGCCACAGCCACGACATACCGCATCGCCCAAGGCAGTGCTGCAATAACCAATGCAGGGGCTATCCACACCCGGCGTCATAATCACACCCGACATCAGAAAATCAACTCCACCTTATCGTGGCCTAAACGGCGACGCAGTTCTTGTAAGTGAGCAGGTTGGGGCGCAATGCGCCAACGATCTCCCAAGCGCACCATGCCACTGATGCGTGGCAACACCCGCTTGATTTCGACCACACAGCCCTCGCCCGCCGATTGTTCACAGAGCTGTTGCAACCATTGGCAGGTCGCAATATCGGCCACTTCAATCCGCAACGCCTGGGCAAAATAGGCGCACGCTTCGGCCAGATCAAAAGCGCGCTCGACTGAAATACGCGTGCCGCCGCTATATTCATCATGGCTGACTTTGGCTTCAACCACTAGCACGCTATCTTCGCGGAGTTTGTCTTTTGCCAACTCAAACGACTCACTGAAAAACGACAACTCGACCTTAGCCGAACCATCATCTAACTGGACAAAAGCCATCTTGCCACGATTGCCGACTTTGGTGCGAATCGCGGTAATGGTACCAGCGAGCCATTGCAATTCTTTTTTCGGTGAGATGCGCTGTAATGGGGTTTTGATAAATTGCCTTACCAGCGGCGCGTGGGCGTGGAACGGATGACCGGAGAGGAAAAAGCCAATGGCAATTTTTTCTTCCGCCAGCCGTGTCGCTTCATCCCACGGCTCAACCACCAGCGGCTCAACTGCCAAGACTAAATCTTCTGCCGAGGTGTCAAACAATCCCCCTTGATTGGCATGGGCGGCTTGTTGTTCTGCCGCCCCTAACGCTAAATCGATATTGGCCAATAGCGCAGCACGGTTTTTTTCAAGGCTGTCAAACGCACCGGCGCGAATCAAAGCCTCGATTGTGCGGCGATTGACCACGCGCTTATCCGTGCGGCGACAAAAATCGAATAAATCGCGGAATGGCCCGTGCCGTTCCCGTTCTTGCACAATGTGTTCTACCGCCACCTCACCCGTCCCTTTAATCGCACCAAGGGCGTAGCGGATGTGATGGCGGTCGGTAGGGATAAAGCGATAAAAACTCTGGTTAATATCGGGCGGTAAAAAAGTCAGTTTGTTGCGTAAACAATCATCATAAAACACCCGTAATTGGTCGGTATTGTCCAATTCCGAGCTCATGGTCGCCGCCATAAACGGCGCCGGATAATGGGCTTTTAACCATGCTGTTTGATACGACACCACCGCATAAGCAGCAGTATGCGACTTGTTAAAGCCATACTCGGCAAACTTCGCCATCAAGTCGAATAACTGCTCCGCCAGTGCAGGGTCATAGCCTTTTTCCCGCGCCCCTTGAGCGATTTTTTCACGGTGCAGCGCCATTTCTTCTGGCTTTTTCTTACCCATCGCCCGCCGCAACATATCCGCGCCACCGAGGGTATAACCCCCAATAATCTGCGAGATTTGCATCACCTGCTCTTGATACACAATCACGCCATAGGTTGGTTCGAGACAGGCGGTTAAGTCGGGGTGGAAATAATCCACTTCTTGTTTGCCGGCCTTACGCAAAATAAAGTCGTCCACCATACCGGAACCCAAAGGCCCCGGACGATAGAGCGCCAATACCGCGATAATGTCTTCAAAACGGTCGGGACGCAGCTTTTCTAAGAGCTTTTTCATCCCGTCCGACTCCAACTGGAAAATAGCGGTGGTGTTGGCTTCTTGCAGCACTTTATATGCCGCAGGATCGTCAAAGGCCATCGTGTTCAAATCAACCGCAAAAGTCGGGTCGATATCTCGGATGTATTTCACCGCCAAATCGATAATCGTCAGGTTCCGCAGACCAAGAAAGTCAAACTTCACCAAGCCGACTTGTTCCACGTCATCTTTATCAAACTGGCTCACCGGACTGGCCTCTTCACCCGAGGCTAAATAAATCGGGCAAAAATCGGTGATTTTTCCGGGGGCAATCAACACACCACCGGCGTGCATCCCCACATTTCGGGTCAGGCCTTCGAGCTTTTTCGCCAGTTCCC
Source organism: Aquaspirillum serpens DSM 68 (assembly GCF_000420525.1). GTDB lineage: Bacteria > Pseudomonadota > Gammaproteobacteria > Burkholderiales > Aquaspirillaceae > Aquaspirillum > Aquaspirillum serpens. Next base: position 1,674 of record NZ_ATVC01000060.1, on the reverse strand, counting down.
ATAACTCAGCGACTTCTTCCTCTTTTTCCAACCTGTCTTTTAATACCGGCTCCATACTGACTGCATCATCCAGCGAGTATTGTTTCCCCGGCGCAGCTGGAATCAGTTTCGACAGGCCATCACAGAAAGAATAAGGCAGATCCAACACCCGCCCAACATCACGCACCACAGCTTTAGAAGCCATTGTGCCGAAGGTGATAATCTGGCTGACGGCATCATCGCCATAGCGTTTGCGGACATATTCAATCACCCGCCAACGGTTATCTTGGCAAAAATCAATGTCAAAGTCGGGCATCGACACCCGCTCGGGATTTAAGAACCGTTCGAACAACAAGGCATAGGCGGTGGGGTCGATATCGGTAATGCCCAAAGAATAAGCCACCAACGAACCCGCCCCCGACCCCCGACCCGGCCCAACAGGGACGCCATTTTCTTTTGCCCAGTTAATAAAGTCGGCCACAATCAAAAAATAGCCGGGGAAACCCATGGCAATAATGGTGTCGGTTTCAAACTTCAGCCGTTCTTCATAGCGCGGCTTTTCTGCTTGGTATTGCGTAGGATCGGGGTATAACACCCGCAAACGTTTCTCCAACCCTTCTTTGGCTTGCCAAATCAGGAAATCATCCAGACTCATGCCATCGGGTGTCGGAAACAGCGGCAAGAAGTTTTTGCCCAGTTGAATTTCGACATTACAGCGTTTCGCAATTTCAATACTGTTTTGCAAAGCCTCTGGCACATCAGCAAACAAGGCCTGCATCTCTGCTGTCGATTTGAAGTATTGTTCCTCGGTAAAACGGCGAGGACGGCGGCTATCGCCAAGGATATTCCCCTCGGCAATACATACCCGCGCTTCATGCGCTTTAAAATCATCTCGCTGTAAAAACTGAATCGGATGCGTCGCCACCACGGGCAATTGCAGCGATGCCGCTAACTGCAACATCTGTTCGGTGCATTGCTCGCTTTGGCGGTCGCCACGGCGTTGTAGTTCAAGATAAAACGCCGAGGGGAATAATTCGGCCCAATAGCGGGCATAGCGTTGTGCTTGTTCGGTATTTCCCGCCAACAACGCCATCCCAACATCACCCTGATGTGCTCCCGACAGCATGATTAAATCGCGGCGGTCGCCTTGTTCTAACCATTCACGTTTTAACTCAGCCCGCCCTCGGTATTGGTTATGGCGATAGGCTTGAGTGAGCAATTCACACAAGCGGCCATAGCCTTGGCGGTTTTTAGCAAGTAATAGCAAGCGGAAAGGCTGATCGCGGTCGAGATGGTTTTCGAGGTAAACATCGACACCAATAATCGGTTTGATACCTTTGCCTTGGCAGGTTTTGTAAAATTTCACCATGCCAAATAGGTTCATCAAATCGGTGATGGCCAAGGCCGGCATCTGCTGTGCAATGGCCGCCGTCACCGCATCACCTAAACGGGTGATGCCGTCGGTAATGGAAAATTCGGAATGGAGGCGAAGATGGATAAAAGCGGGTGTGTTCATCCGCGCATTTTACCAGAATGCGCGGATCGCTCTTGGATTGATAGAGAAGAGGCTAGAAGACAGTAACGATCAATTGACATCCTCCCCGCCCTAAAGAGCGGGGATTCCTACGGCGCTTTGGGCTAACTCAGCCTAAAGTCGCTTCGGTGGGTTCCTGCTGCTGGCGGTCTTGCTGCACC
>NZ_ATVC01000059.1 GCF_000420525.1 Aquaspirillum serpens DSM 68 | reverse complement strand
CTCGAACCCGCGACCCCCGGCGTGACAGGCCGGTATTCTAACCAACTGAACTACCACTCCGCAGTGGTGGGTGGTAACGGATTCGAACCGCTGACCCTCTCCTTGTAAGGGAGACGCTCTACCAACTGAGCTAACCACCCGTCGCTGTTTGCTTGTCGCTGCAGCGAAGAACTGCATTTAATCATGGCTGAGTTTTGAACGCAAGCATTTTTTAGTGAAGAAGTTGCAGAAAAAGCGGTTTATTAGCTTAATTTTTTGATTTTTCAAGAAAAAAGTCTTAAAAATTTTTTGCTGTCCATCACGTTTATCACGAGCTGCCATCAAGGCGGTAGCAACAGCCTAAAAAATACTGGCTACACCAGACTGATATTGCATGTTATGTTGCTATTTTCAAACGACCGTTTGGAGTTCTGATGAAGCCGATTATTCATTTTTCTCATGCCAATGGTTTTCCTGCTGGTTGCTACCACGCTTTATTTGCCGCATTGCGGCCTGATTTTGAAATCGGCTTCCTTGATCGAATCGGCCACAACCCACACTACCCGATCACTGATGGTTGGCCACATTTAGTCGCCGAGACCATTCATACCATTCAACATACCTATCGGCAGCCAGTGATTGGTGTCGGGCATTCTTTAGGCGGCTATTTGACATTGATGGCGGCTTTACAACGTCCTGACTTATTTTTGAAGGTGGTAATTGTCGATTCACCGTTGATGCCGCCTTGGCGTGGCCGCAGTTTATGGTTAGCAAAAAAACTAGGATGGATAGATAAGTTAACACCCGGACGTTATACCTTAAACCGGCGTGATTATTGGCCATCGGTGGACGAGGCACAGCGATTTTTTGCCAGTAAGTCGGTGTTTGCCAAGTTTCATCCACAAGTCTTACGCGATTACGCCTGTTATGGCACTGAGGAGCATGAGCAAGGACGGCGCTTGTTCTTTCGACCGCAGGTGGAATATCAAATTTATCGTACCCTACCCCACGCTTTGTACCGTGAACGGAACCGATTGACGATACCTGGCCTCTTTATTGCTGCAAAGGGATCGAATGTGGTGAAGCCTTATTTCTTACCTTGGCTACAACATAAATTTGGTCTTGAGATTGCTCAAGTGGAAGGCAGCCACTTGTTTCCTCTCGAAGATCCTGACCTTGCTGCGCAAGTATTGAAAAATTGGCTAAGCTGAGTGGATGGTTTTTGCTGGTTGTAGCATAGAATTTTTTGTCATTTTTTAATGTTGTTTATTTCTTAGGAATCAATTTCATGTTACCCTTGCAGAATAAAAAATACAGGGTCGTTTACAGGATATGCAATAAGCTTGTTGTTAATATCAATTCTGTGTGATTACTAGAGAATTCTTGCGCTGCAGCATAGAAATTGCCAAATTTTTGGTAAACATCTCGCCGTTCTTGCATTAGAATTCCGTTTCTTTTTAATATTTTTACCGATGCCGCTAATATAAAAATATACAAAAAATGTCAAATGAAATCAGCATTGGCTGGCATCTTGGTTGGATTTGGGGGATAACATGGACAATTTTTGGCGTTTGTATGAAACAATAGAAAAAACGTTTTGGAATTCATTAAGTCGAAAATTATGTAGTTTTTTCTTTATTAGTTTATTTCAGTTGCTTTTTCTATTTTTAGTCTATGTTGGCTTTGCGGATATCAACCGCACTTTGGTCCAAGCCCAACTAGAAGCGAGTGTGGCTGCAGAAGTCCACGAAAAATTTCGCGTGCTCTTGTGGCAATTATGGCTCGTTTGGGGCGGTTCTTTAGTCTTTATTGGCTTTATGGTGTGGTATCTGCGCTATCTTATTGTGCGACCACTCAAGCTGATTATCAGTATTTTCAATGACATTGGCCAAGGCGAGGGCGATTTGTCGCGTAATATTCCGGTGATGACTTACGATGAAATCCGCGAATTATCGGAATCCTACAACCGATTTTTGGCTAAGATGCGGCAAATTATCAGCAATGTGCGCTTGATGGCAGTGCGGATTGCGATGGAGTCGGCGCGCTCTTTTAAAAATGTTGATGAATCGTTGGCGAGTGCGAAAGAACAATCTTCCCTAGCTGAACAGGTCCGTGTGGCCAGCGATGAAACTACACAAGGCATTAACCAAGTCACTGACCAGACCCACCATATCTCAGAATCAACCCTGTTGAATTTAGAACTGGCACGGACCTCGCACCGTGAACTGGTAGATGTCTCGTCACGGATTACCTTAATCAGCGAAAAAGTGGGGCACTTTAATACTACGGTTGAAGGGTTAAACGAGCGTTCAGCCAGTATTAAAAATATCATTGACCTGATTAAAGGCATCTCTGAACAGACCAATTTATTGGCGCTCAATGCGGCGATTGAAGCGGCCCGCGCAGGTGAATCGGGGCGTGGGTTTGCGGTGGTGGCGGATGAAGTGCGTAAGCTCGCCGAACGGGTCAAGGTCGCGACTGAGGATATCTCGGGTAATATCGATGCCATGCTAGGCTTAGTAAGCAATACTCTGACCGAAACCGCAGTGATTACCACCGATACCCATATTGCTAGCCAAACCGTGGATAAAGCATCTCAACATTTTGAAGGAATGGTGCGCGATTTTGGCGCCACAGCTGAAAACCTAAGCCAAATTGCACAGACGATGGAGCAATTTGCAGAAAGCAATCAGCAAGTGAATAAAAATGTGTCGAAGATCTACCAATTAAGCGACACCGTCAGCCAAAAACTGCATAAATCTGAGGCGGTGTCGCGCAGTCTGTCGGCAGCAAGTGAACAGGTGCAAGAATTGGTCAGTCGTTTTGTGGTGGGTGAGGGGGAATTTGACCGCACGATTAATCGAGCACGGCGTTATCGCGATCAACTACAACAGTTGTTGCATGACTGGAGTCAGCAAAAGCAGCTCAATTTTTTTGATCAAAACTATCGCTTAGTGGCGAACACCAACCCGAAAAAATACCATGTCAGTTATGATCAACAAGTGGAATCTCTATTGCAGCCGGTGTATGACCAGTTGGTGAATGAAACCTTGGGGGGCCGTTTTGCGCTATTGGTGGACAACAAGGGCTATGCGCCAACGCATAATAGCTTCTACTCACATCCTCTGACAGGTGATCCTCGGGCAGATTTGGTTCACAGTCGTGATAAGCGTATCTTTAACGATCCAACTGGTTTGAAGTCGGCGCAAAATACCCAACCATTTTTACTACAGACTTATATTCGTGATACTGGCGAGATTTTGTCGGAGATTGCATTGCCAATTTACTTGAATGGCAAACATTGGGGAGCGTTGCGGTTAGGTTTTGATGCCAATCAGATGTTAGAGCATCACAAGGTGTGACGGGTTTGGCAGCGGTTACTCCGCTGCCAGACGTCAATAAGACAAAAGCCAGCGTAGTGTACGCTGGCTTTTTGTATTCGATGGTCGGAGTGAAAGGATTCGAACCTTCGACCCCCTGCACCCCATGCAGGTGCGCTACCAGGCTGCGCCACACTCCGACCGAAAGAGAAGCGCATTATAGTGCTTAACTATCAGTTTGCCAAGAGAGGCGACTGGCTCACGCAGCAAGAAGGTGTTGTTTGGTTTGTTGGATACAAGCAATCCGTGCGGCATCGACTTGTTGACTGATTTGCTTTGGGTTGCTGCATTGCTGGGCAATTGCACCAGCATCAACACTACGGGCGGCTGCAAGTAAGCGAGTGAGATAAGCCGCTTGTGGATAAGCTTGCTCAGTAAAACCAAGGCGGCCTTGACTATCGGCTTCACACGCATGTAACAACTCAAGAAAACGCTGAGGGCGGCGCAGGGCATCACAACTGCGGAATAGTTTTAGCACGGTATCAGCTCGCAATTCTTTCGCACGGTGAACATGTGTGTGGTATTCACAAGTCAGTAAGGCTAATTCACGGCATTCTGCTGGCACATTCAACCTCTGGCACAGTTCGGTAGTAGGGCGTATCCCTCGTGCCTCGTGTCCTTTATGGCGAGGTAGTTGGCTGGACGGGGTGAGTCCTTTGCCGAGGTCATGACATAAGGCGGCAAATCGCGTTGCCAATGAGCGTTGTTGTTGTGCTGCGATATCAATCACCATCATGGTGTGAATCCCGGTATCAATTTCTGGGTGATAGTCAGCACGTTGTGGCACACCAAACAAGCGATCGACTTCAGGCAAAATACGGGCTAAAGCACCACATTGCCGCAGCACTTCAAACATCACCGAAGGTTTAGGTTCTTGTAAACCACGAGCGATTTCTTGCCACACTCGCTCCGGTACTAAGGCATCGACTTCCCCTGCCTGCACCATCTGTTGCATCAAACTTAAGGTTTCAGGGGCGACATGAAAGCCAAAACGCGCAGCAAAGCGCGCTACCCGCAAAATACGGACAGGATCTTCCGCAAAAGCAGGACTGACATGCCGTAACACGCCGGCGGCTAAATCGGCTTGTCCACCGTAGGGATCAATGACAGTGCCGTTTGTGGCCTGTGCCATGGCGTTGATCGTCAAATCGCGGCGTGCTAGATCTTGTTCTAGCGTCACCTCGGGGCTGGCGTGAAATTGAAACCCGTGATAACCCGCCGCCGTTTTACGCTCGGTGCGTGCTAAGGCATATTCTTCATGTGTACATGGATGGAGAAAGACCGGAAAATCGCGCCCAACAGGTTGATAGCCTGCGGACACCATTTCTGCCGCATGGCTACCCACTACCACCCAATCACGATCACGAATAGGCAAACCTAATAATTGATCGCGAACTGCACCACCCACCATATACACTTGCATCGAATATGTCTCGCCATCACTCAATTAACGATGTGCACCGGCGCGGTAGGCGTCGAGCTGAGCTTGGCTGCTCAAGGGGCCAAGATAAACAGGGGCAATCGCTTCTAATTTAGAAGGGGCAAAACCTAATAACTCGCTGGGGAAGCCGCTTTCGCTGACGTTATCACGCCCTAAAGAACGGACATTATCAAAACTCATCAACGGTTGCCCTGGCACCATTTGTAACACCATGGCTTGCAGCATTGCCACACCCGTCGGGATTCCCACCACCAAACGAGGCCGTTCGATCAACTCGCCAACATACTGCACCAGTTCTTTTAAGGTGTAGGTATCTGGGCCAACTAATTCTAAGGTTTGGCCGATGGTAGCAGGACGGGCGAGCGCTTCGACAAAAGCGCGTGCCACATCTTGTACCCATACTGGCTGGAAGCGAGTGCTGGCGCCGGCCAATGGCAATACGGGGAAGGTGTTGAGCAAACACGCAAACATATTCAGGAAGTTGTCATCCGCACCAAACACCACCGACGGGCGGAAGATGGTCCAATCCAAACCTGAGTGTTGGATTAACGCTTCACCAGCTGCTTTGGTATCTTGATAATTTGACGGGCCATGTGGATCGGCTCCGAGGGCACTCATGTGTAACAGACGTTGGATACCGTTACGCTGACAGGCGGCGATTAAGCGGCGTGGGACTTCAACATGCGCTTTTTCAAATTCATCACGACTGCCGTGCAAGATACCGACCAAATTGATCACCGCATCACAGCCCGCCAACAGATGGTCTAATTCTTGTTCGTTAAAGATGTCGGTTTCGATCATCTGGGTGTTGGTTAACAGAATCAAGGCTTCTTTGCGGCGTTCACGGCGGCGGGTGGGGATGACCAATTCACGTTCTACGCTGGCTAAACGTGCTGCGATTTGTGTGCCCACAAAACCGCTGCCCCCAATGAGAGCGATTTTTTTATATTGCATACCATTTCCTTTTTTGCTGTTGTTCGACATGAAATGCACATTAACGTGCTGGAATAACGCCGAGACGATCTTTCAAACGCGTCGTATCCCCACCAAAACGCTGCGCATAATACACTGCATTGGCAAAAACTTTTTTCACATAATCGCGAGTTTCGTTAAAAGGGATGGTTTCGGCGTAGATTGCCCCTTCAAGGGCACGATCGGCTTGCCATTGTCGGGCGCGGCCGGGGCCGGCGTTATAGGCGGCGGTGGCAAGGACCGGATGGCCACTCAAGGTGTCTTGCACATGGCGCAAATACCATGTGCCAAACTGAATATTGGTATCAACTTGATTGACTGAAAAATTGCTGACCCCAAGCTTACCCCCCACCCATTTGGCAGTGGCAGGCATGAGCTGCATTAAGCCACTGGCTCCCACACCCGAGCGGGCAATATGCACAAAGCGGCTTTCTTGTCGCATCAAACCATACACCCATGCTTCATCGATATCGAATTCTTGGCTGTAGCGGCGGGTGATGTCCCGATAGGGCGCGAGATAGCGCAAGTTGAAATCGTGCAATTCTTGTGTGCGGTCGGCGCTAAAAATTGCCATTTCATAAAATCCGGCTTGTTGTGCCGCTTCAGCACTGGCTAACAGTTGTTTGTCGTTGAGCCCACGCATGGCAAAGCGCCATTCTCGTTTGGCATCTTCGCGCAATTCTGGCCGCGCACTTTGACGAGAAATCTCGAATAAACTCAAGGCGCGGGTTTGGCTGCCCTGTTGTCGCATCTCTTGGACTTCACGAGTGGATGGGGTGTAGCGGCTAGATGGGGCGGTAACGCTTTGGCCGAGTTCTTCCCGCGCTAACTGCCCATAGTAATGATGTTGTTGGCTCAGTCGGGCAAACAGGGGGTTGGCTTCATGGCTGCGGCCACGCGCTTTCAAAGCGCGGGCCTTCCAATACACCCAATCTGCCTCGGCGGCCACCTCGGCTGGCATGGCATCAATTGTGCGTTGCACGGTGTCCCATTGCCCTTCACGCAAGGCTGCACGAACCCACCATTCCCACTGTTCACGATTGAGTTGTTTTTGATCGGCGCGTGCAAATTGTGCCAGGGCATCGACCATACGCAATTTTTTGGCATTGATTAACGCCAATTGTCCCCAGCCATAACCGGCGGCTTCGCGACTTAAACCGGCTTTTTCTAGGGCGTTGAGCTGTAAGGCTGCCGTTTCTGGATTTTGCCGTGCTTGTTTTTGTACGGCATACAGTGCTAATTCTCGCTGTGGCGCTTGGCTTAAGTCGCCATCATAGCTAGGGCTGTTTACCTGTTGGCTAGCCAGTGGACTATTGCTGCGTTGGCTGATTTGGCGAGCGAGGTTGGGATTATTGGCTGAAAACGCTAAGCGCACTCGATACCACACATCAGCCTCAACTAATTTACCCTGATTAAACAGCACATCATGCAAAGCTTGGCAGCCTTCGGTGCTGGCGCGGCCAGTAAACCATTGTTTGCGTGCTTGTTCCCACACTTGGTTATCAGCTTGGCCGAGTTGGGTTTTATTCAGCAGTTCATAGCACACAATTTCATTGTCCCGCGCCATCGGCGCGAGTTTTTGGTATTCGCGCTGAAACTCGGTCCACTGTTCTTGTTTGCCCAGTTGTTTGAGCCAATCGACCCGTAAACGCTCAGCTAAAACGGTATTGTCGTAGCGGGTGAGAAATTGTTGCACCTCATTCCCTGAGGTCTGTCCCAAGTTTTTGTTCAACCACCAATAACGCGGATAGGCTTGCAGTGGATGATCTTGTAATTGGCTTTCGGCTTGTAATAGACCGGAATAGTCGCTGTTTTTGACTGCATCGCGAGCGGCGAGCAGGGCGGGGTTGGCATAGGTTAACGTTGGTAACAGCCACAATGCGCCAATCACGAAGCGGGGGTAATTCATATAATGAACTCTTTTATCAGGATGCCATCAGCGATGGTCTTATTTTCGCCAAAAAGTCGGCGTTAATAAAATCAATAATGTAAAAATTTCCAACCGGCCTAACACCATCGTCAATGAACAAATCCAAGTTTGGAAATCGTTTAAGCCAGAGTAATTCGAGGCAGGGCCAACTTCACCTAAGCCTGGGCCTGCATTATTCATACAAGCGACAATCGCAGTAAAGGCCGTGATGTAGTCTAAGCCGCTGATCATCATAATAAAGCCAAGTAAGATAATGCTGGCGATATAGACAAAAACAAAGGCCAAGACTGACAACACAATCTGATTCGGTAGAATTTTACCGTTGATTTTCAGCGGCACTACGGCATTTGGATGTAATAAACGGGTGATTTCTGAGGTGGTTTGTTTAATCAACACTAAATTGCGTGCCATTTTAATGCCGCTGCCGGTAGAACCGGCGCAGGCGGTGAAACAGGACATCACCAAAATCCACATGGGGGCGAAGGTGGGCCATGCGCCAAAATCGGTGCTGGCAAAGCCACAGGCGGTGGCAATCGAAATCAAATTAAAGCTGACATGGCGCAATGCAGTTAAAAAATCAAATACGCCGTGATGATGTAGGTAATAACTGATCCCGACGATGCTTACTGCCAACAGCACCAACATCGATTTTGCTTCGGTATCACGAAAATAGACCCGCACCGAGCCTTCTCGCCACGCAATGAAATGCAGGGCAAAATTCATTGCCGAGAGCACCATAAAGAATGAGATCACCATCTCAATCGCGACAGAATTATAAAAACCAATACTGGCATCTTTGGTGGATGTTCCGCCGAGGCTGATGGTCGTAAACGCATGGCAGATTGCATCAAACAGCGGCATGCCGACAATCCATAAGGCGAAAGTACAGATGATGGTCAGGCCGGTATAGATAATCCATAAGCTTTTGGCGGTGCTGGCAATCCGAGGGGCAAGTTTATTGTCTTTAATTAACCCTGGCATTTCGGCCTTGTATAACTGCATCCCCCCGATGCCTAACATCGGTAATACCGCGACTGCCAGCACGATAATCCCCATTCCCCCCAACCAACTCAAGAAATGCCGCCAGAAATTGATCGACGGCGGTAGGTCGTCCAATCCTGTTAAAGTGGTGGCGCCGGTGGTGGTTAGCGTTGAGAGGGCTTCAAAACAGGCATCGGTAAAGCTCATTCCTGGGAAATGCAGCATAAATGGGGTGGTGGCGGTGACTGCAAAGCCAAACCACATCAAACACACCAAAATAAAACCATCGCGGGCTTTTAATTCGCGTTCATAACGGCGCGTAGCCGCCCATAAAAACAAGCCGACTGCTAAGCCAGCAAAAATAGACAGCAAAAATTCATCCAGCGTGCCATCGCGGTAGTACAGAGAAACTAAGGCCGGAAAAACAAACATGCACGAAAACAACATGATGAATTTCGACAGCACATGGGCGATGGGAAGAATTTTATGCATAGCTGGCGGAGATAAACTTTATTTACGCCAAAAGGCGGGGGTGAACAGAATAAGCAGAGTAAAAATTTCTAAACGTCCTAGCAACATGGCTAAGGAACAGACCCATGTTTGAAAATCAGTAAGACCACCGTAATTCGATGCTGGGCCCACCTCGCCTAAACCCGGCCCTGCATTATTGATACAGGCAACAATCGCAGTGAAGGCGGTGATGTAGTCTAAGCCACTGAACATTAAAACGAAACCTAAGACAATCACGCTGGCAATATACACAAACACAAACGCCAATACGGATAACACGATTTGGTTGGGTAATACCTTGCTGTTGATTTTTAGCGGTACAACAGCGTTTGGGTGGAGTAAGCGCAGCATTTCCGAGGTGGTTTGACGCAATAGCACCAAATTCCGTGCCATTTTTACCCCGCCGCCGGTTGAGCCGGCACAACAGGTAATGCAAGACAACACCAAAATCCACATCGGCACTAAGGTAGGCCATGCACCAAAATCGACACTGGCAAAGCCGCTATCGGTAGCAATCGAAATCAAATTAAAGCTGACATGACGTAAGGCGGTAGGGAAATCGTATAGGCCATGACGGTAAAGATAGTAACTAAGCAAGAGAATGCTGCTGATCACTAACACCAACATTGCTTTTACTTCACTGTCTTGCCAATAGCTGCGTAAAGAGCGGCTACGCCATGCAACAAAGTGCAAGGTGAAATTCATGGCAGCTAATAACATAAAAAACGATAACACTAACTCGATTTCTAGCGAATTGTAGAAACCGATACTGCTGTCCTTGGTGGAAAAGCCACCGAGTGAGAGCGCAGCAAACGCATGACACACTGAATCAAACCAGTTCATACCGGCAAAGTGCAAACAGAGGGCGCAAAGCAAGGTCAGTGCGCTGTATAACACCCACAGATTTTTAGCGGTGGTCGCGATACGGGGGGTGAGTTTGCTGTCTTTAATCAAACCAGGCATCTCGGCTTTATACAGCTGCATCCCCCCCACCCCCAGCAACGGTAATACTGCTACCGCCAGCACAATGATCCCCATTCCTCCCAACCAATTTAGGAAGTGTCGCCAAAAGTTAATCGCCGGCGGTAGGGTATCCAAACCAGTCAACACGGTGGCGCCGGTGGTGGTTAGGGCGGAAAGTGCCTCGAAATAGGCATCAGTGAAACTCATCCCCGGGAAATGTAATAAAAACGGCGTGGTGGCTGTGGCCGAGAAACCCAGCCACAGCAAAGTGACCAAGATAAACCCATCGCGGGGTTTCAGTTCTCGCTCATATTGGCGAGTGGTGGCCCATAAAAATAAGCCAATGGCCAGCCCGACAAATGTTGACACTAAAAAATCATCCACTGTGCCATCACGGTAATACAGCGATACCAACACTGGGAAGACAAACATACAAGAAAACAGCATCACCAGTTTGGAAAAGACATGAGCAATCGGCAGGATTTTGTGCATGATTATAAGAATCCAAACTTCACTTCTAACAGTTTCTCGACCTGTTTCGCTTGGCGGCGGCGAGAGACAAAGATAATCAGATGATCGCCGGATTCAATGACCAAATCATGATGTGCCATTAATACTTCTTCACCGCGTACCACCGCGCTGAGATAACAGCCTTGTGGCAGCGGTAATTCATCGACACGACGGCTGACAATGCGTGATGTTTTGCGATTGCCATGTACCACGGCTTCAATAGCTTCGGCCGCCCCACGGCGCAGGGGATGGACAGCTTCAATATCCCCTCGGCGGATGTAGGCTAATAATGAGCCGATGGTAGATAAATGGGGCGAGATCACAATGTCGATGCGGTTGCCTTGTAACAAATCGACATAGCTGGTGCGGTTGACCAAGGCGATAACGCTGCGTGCGCCTAGCCGTTTGGCAAGGAGAGAGGACATGATATTGTCTTCGTCGTCATTAGTGATGGCGACAAACACATCCATCTCATCAATATTTTCGTCCTCGAGCAATTCCTCATCGGTGGCTTCGCCATTCAAAACCAAAGTATGTGACAGATTCTGCGTCAGCCATTCGCAACGTGGTGTGCGGTTTTCGATGATTTTGACTTCGTAGCCATCGTTTTCTAGGCGAGAGGCCAAGCGAAAACCAATATTCCCCCCGCCGGCAATCATCACCCGTTTAATCGGTTTTTCCGTTTTACGCAGTTCACGCAACATCGCGGGAATAAAACGCCGTGAGGCAATAAAAAACACCTCATCATCCTGTTCAATTACCGTATCGCCATCGGGAATAATCAAACGATCACGGCGATAGATGGCAGAAATACGACATTCGGCACGCGGTAGGTCTTCACGGATGCGGCGCAGTGGCCGTTCAACCAATAAACCGCCCTTTAGGGCTTTGACTACGACCAATTGAGCACGCCCCTCGGCAAAATCGAGTACCTGTAGTGCACCGGGGTATTCAAAGAGCTGATAGATATTGTCGGTAACAATTTGCTCGGGACAAATCGAAGTATCGACACTAAAGTAGTTCAGTGCTTTGTTGTCGCCATATTCCATATAATCGGCGGCACGAACACGGGCGATTTTGGTGGGGATATTGAATAAGTCTTTTGCTAACTTACAAGCAACCAGATTGGTCTCGTCATTGCGGGTGAGGGCTAACAGCATATCGCTGTCGTCGGCACCGGCGGCGGCTAACACCGAAGGGTGGGCGGCGTTACCCACTAAGGTTTGAATATCCAGCCGGTCGCGCAGTTGTTTAAGCACGACTTCATCTTGATCGACTACCGTAATATCGTTGGCGTCATTGGCAAGATTTTCTGCCACCGTTGAACCGACTTGCCCACCACCAAGAATCAGAATCTTCACGTCATTTGTCCTTCAATGACCGAGGCCACGCACACGATCAGGTTGAGCGTGCACAAAAATGGCGCCCATTGTACTGAGCAAATCGGGGCTTTGCGAATGCCTTGCGCCCCTTTGTGGCGTAAAGATGTTGCAGTGCAGCGTTTTAGCCCAAACCGAGGCCAGAAATATCCCGCGCCAAGCGCGCCGCAGCGTTATCGGTTAAGCCACCAACAAAATCCAGAATCGCCATATAAGCCGCATACAAGCCTTGCTCTGGATTGAGAGGATAGTCTAATAAGCTCAACTCTGCCCGTTGGCGGGTGGAAATATCGCCTTTGGTGCAGAGCTGATGTGCGGCAGGGACTAACACATCAAGCAAAGCGGCAAGGCAGGGATAGGCAGCAATTTCCATCACTTGTTTGTTGCGATGGCGATAAATGCGGCGGCTGGCAAAGTCTTTCGCCGCTGCAACAGTGGCTCCCACGGGTTCGCTGGCCAGTTCTAATAAATCGTGGGCTGGCAGATCGCCGGCTAACAAACGATCATGATGGCGCATAAACACGTCAGCGATATCAACAACACAATGTCCCACCGCCATGCCGCGCAGCATGGCACATCTTTGCCGTACATCGGGTTCATGCCATACCCGTTCTGTATCAACCAACGGCGATAGCAAACGCTCGAATTCAATCGCATCTAGCCATCCCATCTCGACCGCATCTTCTAAATCAAGAATGGCATAGCAAATATCATCAGCCGCTTCCATCAGATAAGACAAGGGATGTCGTGCCCATCGGCGTGGTTGATATTCCGGTAACCCAAGCTCTTGTGCCACTGTGCGGAAATACGCCAATTCGGCTTGATAAAGATTGAATTTGCCACGTTTGCCACCGTGCTCTACTGCCCAAGGGTATTTAATTAAGCTGCCAATGGCGGCAGCGGTTAAGCGCATTCCCCCTGCATGACGATACATTTCCAGCGTTGAGACCATACGCAGGGTATGGGCGTTGCCTTCATAGGTTTGAATATCCAGCCGCTGTGCCGGCGGTAAACTGGCAAGCCAATGGGCATGGCGTGGTTGTCGAAACCAATCGCGAATGGCTTCTTCGCCGGTATGACCAAATGGTGGATTGCCAATGTCGTGTGCCAAACAAGCGACTTGCACCACGTTACCAATATCAAAAGGCGTGTTGTGGGGTGGCAGCTGTCCCCCTGCTTGCAGCATGGCACCGACCCGATTGCCTAGGCTGCGCCCAACACAGCCGACTTCCACACTGTGAGTGAGGCGATTGTGGGTATGGTCGTGAACGGCAAGGGGATGGACTTGGGTTTTCCGTCCTAAGCGTCGGAAGGCACTGGAGAACACCACACGGTCGTGATCAACATGAAAATCGCTGCGTAAACCATCATGGCCGGGCAAGCTGCCATTGTTTTTTGCTGGCAACACCCGCCCACCGCGTACTTTAAAACGGGTGGTGGAGAGCAACTGTGTCCAGTCCATGACATGAGGCATCACTGATGAGAGGTGGAAGATTGGCTGTGCTTGTGGCTTTGCTCCGCTGGGCTGGCGCTATAGGTGCTCCAACCGCTTTGTGTTTTGGGCAACTGTTTTGGCTTCAAATGCTTGTGCATATACGCTTTGGCAATGAAATGCGCTGTAATCGGCGCTGTGAGAAATAAAAATAGCGAAATCAATACCTCATGGATAGAGACATGGCCTTCCAAGGTGAGGAAATACACCATTGAAGCCACCAACGCCCCCCCGACACCCAAGGTGGTGGCCTTGGTTGGGGCATGGAGGCGCGTCATCAGGTTGGGGAACTTCAACATGCCATACGAACCTACTAAGGCAAAAATAGCACCCAATACGATGAGGCCAGAGATAAGCAATTCATGAATCAAATGCACGGCAATTCCTTAAACTGGTCAAATTATTCAATCACATCGCCGCGCAAAATAAATTTGCAATAGGCAACGGTTGAGACAAAACCAAACATGGCAAATAACAAGGCCGCTTCAAAATAGAGGGTGGTTTTCTCGTAGATACCATACAAGATAATCACTGCAATTAAGTTAATCACCATCGTATCGACCGCTAAAATGCGATCCATATCAGTTGGGCCTTTGATGGCGCGCCAGATATTCATCAGTAAGGCCAATGACAAGGCAAAAAAACCAAAATGTAGGGCGTAGTCAATCATGGAAAATCTCCTGTAACCGAGCTTCATAGCGTGCCTTCATGCCGGCAATCGCTTCAGCTTGATCGCTGACATCCAAACAATGCACCAACAGGCTGCGACCATCAGCCGACAAATCACAACTGACTGTGCCGGGGGTCATGGTGATGGTACCGGCAAAGGCGGTAATTGCTTCAGGCGAACGCACGCTCAGTGGAATTTCCAACCAACAGCTTTGCAGGCTGTTATTGCGCCGAAACAGAATAATCGCCGCAACCTGAATATTTGCCACCACAATATCCCACATCACCAACAACACATAAGCCATGGCTTTACCGTAATGGCGGATTTTAGGTCGTTCTGGCCATAAGCTGTGCGTCAGCAGGGGAATGCCCCAGCTCAAAAACAGTGCTAAGACGGCATGGGCCAGAGAGAGGCTATTTTGTAGCAACATCCATACAACAAATAAGGTAAGGCTGAGTAAGGGATGGGGAAAATGGCGTTGTCGCCAACTGCGTTTTGGCGTGGTTGAGGCCATCGTTATTGTCCTCCTTGGGGAAACAACACGGCATTGATATAGAGCTGTGGTTGATAGAGCTGTTGTGCGGTTTGGCTGAGGTAGTCATGTACCCCACCGGCACCTACGGTGAGCGCAACAATACCACTCAATAACAAACCAACCGCCACCCACGGCAAGACCGAATGTGACACGCCTTCCGCTTCAATCCGTCCTTGTTGCGCGGTACTTTTCCAAAACAATGTGCTACCTGCACGGACAAAGCCAATAATCCCGAGCAAGGCAGTTGCTAACACCGCTAAATACACATCAAACGCATAGGGGGTTGGCCATGCACTTTGTAAAATCAACAACTTACCGAGGAAGCCCGATAGAGGGGGTAAGCCTGCCATTGCAATCGCTGCGACAAAGAATGCGGCGGCTAATAGGCTGCGGTGAGCAAAGACCGGCGCTACCGTCAGGGCATCGCTATGGTGACCCCGTCGTTCGCGCACTAAGTCGGTGAGTAAAAATAATGCTGCTGCTGCCAAGGTGGAATGCAACATATAGTAAAGCGCGGCAGCGGTAGCCGTTGGTGTGAATAACGCAATGGCTGTCAGGACTGTGCCCATCGAGCCAATTACGCTAAAGCTGGCCAATTGTCCTAGCCGTTTTGCCGCTAATACACCCACTAAACCCAAAGTCAGACTCACCATTGCCGCAGGCAATAACCATTCTTGTGCCAACCATGCCGAGGCACCCGCTTGTGCACCAAAGGCCAACACATACAACCGTAAAATGCAATACGCTCCAACTTTGGTCAAAATCGCAAACAGCGCAGCGGTGGGCGCTGGTGCTTGGGCATAGGTATCTGGCAACCAGAAATGCACCGGCACCAATGCCGCTTTGACGCCAAAGACCAATAACAATAACAACGCGCCCACTTGCAATAAGGCCAAATCATCACTGCTGACCTGTGGCACTTTGAGGGCTAAATCCGCCATATTGAGTGTGCCGGTGACCGAGTAAATCAACCCCACTGCAATCAAGAATAAGGTCGAGCCAACCAAATTCACAATCACATATTGCACTCCTGCACGCAGTCGATCTGCCCCGCCGCCGTGTACCATGAGGCCATACGAGGCAATTAAGAGAATTTCAAAGAAAACAAATAGGTTGAAAAAGTCACCTGTAAGAAAGGCACCGTTAATCCCCATCAATTGGAATTGATAGAGAGCATGAAAATGACGCCCACGGCGATCCCACCCTGCCATGGCATACAACAGCACAACGGTTGCCAGCACGGCGGTTAATACCAACATCACCGCCGATAAGCGGTCGAGCACTAACAAAATCCCAAACGGAGCCACCCATGCACTTAGGGCATAGGTTTGTGGCCCGCTATCGGCTTGCTGTAACAGACCTACGCTAATCGCGATAAGGGCAACACATCCTGCTAACGATAAAATCCGCGCCAAAACATGATCGATACACCCCAGCATAATCAGCAGTGGGCCTAATACCGCCGGCAGCACAATTGGCATAATCAGCCAGTGATTCATAGAATCTCCGCAAGGAAACCCCTGACTTGAGTCAGGGGAGGAATTGCGGGTGCGCGAAGCGCACCCTGTGGTATAAACTGTGACATATGGTTGATGTTGTCACGAAACGTAATTGTGTCTATCAAACGGCATACCGAGTATGTCACCAAGAGGCGATGAGCGATGATGCACACGGCGTCGATTCGGCTGGCATTGAGCGCGGCGCAGGCTAGAGCGCTTGCCGCGCTGCGAACGGCCTATGCGGACGCCTGCAACCGTCTTGTTCCCATCGTGCGCGAGCACCGTCTGTACAACCGCGTCGGTCTGCACCAGCACACCTATACGATGCTGCGCGAAGCGACGCCGCTGGGCAGCCAGATGTGCTGCAACGCCATCTTCTCGGTCTGCAAGGCGTATAAGGCACAAAAAGAACTCGGGCGCATCAGGAAGGACGCACCCATTCCCGACATCCGCTTCAACCGCGCCAGTGTCCACTTCGACAAACGCACCTACACCCTCAAAGGCAAGACCGTCTCGCTCTATACCCTCGATGGGCGTATCACCGTGCCGTTGCGTCTCGGCGAACACCAGC
>NZ_ATVC01000058.1 GCF_000420525.1 Aquaspirillum serpens DSM 68 | reverse complement strand
GTGACCAGATTGTATTTCACTTTCAGGCTTGGCAGTTTCAGCTCTTTTTTCAGTGCTTCAACCACTTTCAGCTGCAAGTCGTGGGAGTAACCAATCGGCTGGGAAGGATCATTCCCGAGGTAAGAGAACGGAATCGAGGCATCACGGTGACCCAAGACGACAGTGCCCGAGTCTTTGATTTTTTTCAGCGTGCCGGTTAATTCTGCTGCAAAGACCGGCGTCGATAATACGGCAGCAGCGATAGCAGCCAAAGCGAAAGGGGTAGTACGCATGAAAGAAAACTCCTCTTTTTGTACGAAATAAGCCGATTGTTCTGAGTCAGG
Source organism: Aquaspirillum serpens DSM 68 (assembly GCF_000420525.1). Taxonomy (GTDB): domain Bacteria; phylum Pseudomonadota; class Gammaproteobacteria; order Burkholderiales; family Aquaspirillaceae; genus Aquaspirillum; species Aquaspirillum serpens. The sequence continues at coordinate 16,930 of NZ_ATVC01000058.1, read as the reverse complement.
CTTTACACGCTCTATAACGCAGAATCTGTGCCAATCTTGTTATAGCGAACCAAAGAAGAGAAAAAACACGATAAAACAAGAGGTTAATTCAGGATGGTGGTGGCCGTGTGATGGCTAGCCACCTCTTTGGTAGTCGATATTCCGAATTTTCTTGGGTTAAATTGTTCGGAATTCCGAACGTTATCGTGCGGCAGACGCTGCCAACTGCGCCACGGCATAGGCTGCTGCCGCCATGCCAAAACTGGCTGTCACCATCATGCTTGAGCCAAAACCAGCGCAATTCAAGCCACTGGCGGTGGTCGTAGCACAGCTTTGGGTGGGATAGCGTAAGACTTCGGTGGAATAGACGCAGGGGACACCAAATTTTTTCTTGAGATCACGTGGAAACCCATGATGTTTACGCAGTTGGGCGCGCAATTTGGCGGCAATGGGATCTTGGGTGGTGCGGCTTAAATCATCGATGCAAATTTTGGTCGGGTCGATTTGCCCGCCCGCCGCCCCACTGACAATTAAAGGCTGTCGTTGACGCTGACACCACGCAATCAAAGCGACTTTAGCGCGGACACTGTCAATTGCATCTAAGACAAAATCATAACACGGTGCTAAATAGCGTTCTAAGTTATCGGCCTCGACAAAATCTTCAATCAAATTAACGCAACATCCCGGATGAATCAGCGCAATCCGTTCCGCCATCGCTTGTACTTTCGGTTTCCCGAACTCACCACTGATAGCATGAACTTGGCGATTCACATTCGACTCGGCGACATTATCCAAATCGATCAAGGTTAGTTCACCGACCCCTGTTCGCGCCAACGCTTCAGCCGCCCACGATCCCACACCACCAATGCCAATCACACAGCAATGCGCGGAGGCAAGGCGCTGTTGCGCCGCCTCACCATATAAACGACCAATGCCGCCAAAGCGACGGTTGAAATCAGGTTCAGCGTGTGTAGTGGCTACCATGTTCGGCGAATACCTATACTAAAGGCATGACTGTTGACATCGAATAGTTCGAGATTGGCATTTTATCGGCTGACTTCAATACTGCTCAGTGCCTGCCAATCACGAGATAAGGGATAACGATATTCTGCGCGAGCCGTCCAACGTTGGACTCGGCGAGCGAGGCCATTGGCTAATAAGGGGCTATAGCTGCGATCATCGCGTTGTAAGCTGTAGTTCAAATCAGTATCCAATACACCACCAGCCAAGGGCCAACTGGCTGCTGCACGCGCTTCAAGACGCCATTGGCCACCGCCGGCACGCCGGCGGGCGGCATCATCACGTCCCGCACGGAGGATAAAGCTGGTGCGCGCCTGATGATGACAGGAAAGCCCAACAGACAGCGCCGCAAAACGACCATCTAATTCTGGGGTTTGTGGATATTGCCGCCACTCACTGTCCCAACCCACCCGTGGCCGGCAGTCTGCCCATTGCCAATCTTGTGCCAACGAGATCCGCGCTGAACGGTAGAGTGTTTCGCCGTTGTAATGCAAAAAGCTGCTGCCAACAGACAATAAGGCATCCCCTAGTGTATTGGGATGAAGATAGGCCGCGACGGTATCAATTTGGGCATAGTCCACACCGCGTACACTCGGGCTATGACGTAGGCGCATATCACCGTAAAACAAGAGACTGCCGCCCGAATCCAAGGGGTGGGAAAGATCACCATTAAACTCTAGGCTGGCCGTGATACCGCTTTGCCGGCGGTAACTTTCTGCCAATAACAGCGGTAAATTGCCATCAGGTAAGGTAAGTGTCAGTCGGTCAATACGTGGGGCACTGGTTAAATTGCTATCGTAGCCCAAACGAGAAGTTAGATACGCTCGACTGAGCCAAATATGCCCCAAGGCTTGATAACGCGTTTGTAAAACTGACTCCAGATGGGGAGGGAGGTCAGGTCGAGCGAGGACTTCTTGTAATAACTGACGGGCGGCCCGTGTTTCACCTAAGTTGGTTAAAGCTTCGGCATAATCAATTTTTGCTACCATCAATTCTGGATTAAGCAATAACGCTCGCTCAAGCCGATCGGCAGCATCGTGTGGACGATTGAGGGCATTTAACAATGCACCATGCCATGCTAAATAATGCGCATCACGCTCACAACGCGCAGCATAAGCCGCCACCGCTTGTTCGCGTTGTTTAAGTTCTTCCCATGAATGGGCTGCAGGGACACCGACGCCATGAGGACAGGACAGACTTTCGGCATACAACAGAGGAGAAGAAAGAAGGACGAAAAAATTAATCAGCCAAAGCAGGCGCATAAACACAATGCGGATGTCGCAGTCCTTCGAGTAAGAAAAAGCCCTGCGAGACCACGCTGTTTGGGGTTAATCGCGCGGCCAGACCAGAACCAAGTAAAATGGGTTGTGCCAATTCTGGCGTGAGCATTTGTAGTCGTGCGGCTATCGTGACAGTTTGACCCAAAGCGGTGTGGGCGCGGCGCGTTGCCAGACCAAATGAACCGACTAGGGCTTCACCACTTTCAAGCCCCATCCCTAGTGCCAAAGGTTCGAGACCATATTGCTCCACCTCTGGCAACTCGGCTTCGACTGCAACCAACAAAGCACGAGCCGCAGCCAAGGCATGGATCGGATGATTGTCGCAACGAGAAGGCGCATTCCATACCGCCATGACGGCATCACCTTGGAATGCCTCTACCACACCGCCATAATTCTCTACGATACGCGTGGCACAAGTAAAGAAATTATGCAGCAACGTCGCCGCTTCCTCCGGTGGTCGGTTCTCACAAAAAGCTGAGAAATTACGAATGTCAGCAAATAACACCGTGATATCGCGGCGTTCGGCTTCGATAGTGCTGGAAGGTCGTTTCAGCGCCAGCGTGTTCGCCACCGGTGCGGGAAGATAACTGGTGAGATTAGCAAATAAGCGTTCACGCTCGAAACGGGTACGAGCATATTCAACCAGTGTCAGCAACAAGCCTGCGCTGATAGCAAACCCAGCCGGAAACACCCATCCCAACCACAGTTGTTGTTGTAATAACAGGTGTGCTTGGATGAAGTAACACGCTACTCCCAAAGCTAAACCAGTCATTGGCAACACCACCATTGCCGCCCGTCCGCGCCAAGTTGATAGCGCCAACAGCATCAGGGCGATTGCCAACACGGCAAGGTGTTGCATGACCGAGGCACCAAGCGGGGTATAAGGCAGACGTTGATCTAATAAAGCCGATAACCACTGGGCATGCACCCCGACTCCACCCACCGCGCCACCGTGCGGCGTTGGCACGGCATCACCGATACCAAAAGCGGTAGCACCAATTAACACCCAACTACCACGCAGCAAATCATCTGGCACTTTGCCATGCAAAATATCAGCAGCTGAGACCGAAATAAACGATTCGGGACTTAACAAATACGACAATCGCGCATTGCCTTGTCCATCTAATGGCAATCGCCATTCTGGAGCTTCAGGGCTAGTGAGCCACTGCGCCGGAGATAACCAATTCTCACCGGCGGATAAACTGAGTTGAGCCGGCAATTTCGCTCCTGCCAAAATGGCGGCGAGACCTAAGGCCGGATAGGCTTGATTTTGATAACACACCAAGGCAGGTAGTTGCCGAATCATACCATCTTGAGCAATGCGAGGTGTGATATGTCCTGCATTCACGCCTTTTAACAGCGGGCTGTTTGCCACATAACCCCGCGCCTGTGGCAAGGTAGCACACGCAGGTTGATGCAAGGCGCCCTGTAAGGCACCGGCTTGAGCGGCGGCGCCTTGGTCAACGGCAAACACTTGCGCCAGCACCGAAGGGGTGTGTTGCAAGGTCGCAGCAAATACTTCATCACCCTCGCGAGGCTCTGGAAATACAATATCGTAGATATGCAATGGACTGCCAAGATCGGTTAACCGTTGGCTTAATGCCGCCATGGTGTCGCGTGACCACGGCCACGGCCCAATCTCAGCCAGACTCTTTTCATCAATATCGACAATCACAAAACGGCGCTCGACCTGATGCTCTGCACCAAGACGCCAAATTAAATCTCCACCACGTTCGTCGAGATTTCGAACCAAATGGGGAAACCAATGCTGCACAAGCAGCAGACACAGATAGGCCAGTACAAGCGCAGAAAAACGACCAAGCCAGCGTGCCAGTTGTTGCTGTCGAGACATGGAATTAACGCACCGGCTGACTTAATGTTGCAAACGTATCGGCACTTTTCTGCAATACCTCGGGCTTTTTCCACAACGAGATACCATCAAAGCGACCTTGTTCCACCACTCGCTCAAAGCGATAAGCGGCTTCGGTCCCTGCACCACCAATCGCCCCAGAAATCGCCCCATTGCCCGAAGAGCCAACAAACAAACCTTGTTCGTTAATTTGACCTGACGACAAAAAGCCAACGGAACCGGTATCGCGGTGGTGTAAGTTGAGTTGCGTACTGTATTGCGCGGTATCAAAGTTGATCGATAAATTGCCGCCATCCACACGGGCTAACTGAGCTTGGTCACTGCCAGTTGGGCGATATTCAGCAAATGCCCCTTGCAATGAAAACTCGGTTTTGCCGCCGCCAGCTGGAAAGATCGGTTGTTGTTTATCGCGCATCAGGGTATAGCGCAAATTGCCTAACAGTGGCGTACGACCTTCTCTAAACTCCGCCAGCGGTACAGACACCACATCACCAAAGCTCGCCTCACCCAAACGCCCCCAGACCAGCGCCGGACCAGTGATAGGCTTGTCTGTCGGCTCTTTTGGCTTTAAAACCACTGCGCTATCCAGTGATTGAGTGATGAGAGGTTCTGCCAGCGAATCGGTACGGCGGTTGCTGGTATTGGTGTTGGCTGCCGTATTCGCTGTCGTGGCACTGCTACGGCTGTTAGTTTCTGGCGCACTAATCCCTTCGGGATTGAGTAGATCATTCAGGGGTACTAAACGGGGATTGAGTTGACGACGCTGTAACTCCAACATCACATTACCCATATCTGCGGCAAGCTGTTGTGCTGTTTGAGTGGCGCATGGGCCAAAGGCATCCGCACGACACCCTTCTCCCAAAGGCGCAACCACGATAGCCCCTGAATGAACCGCCGCACGCAGGCGCTCGCTATCAGCTTGGACCACAAAATCAGTCCCGCGTACGCCAATTGCCGCAATGGGGGTGTTTAAACGAAAACGATCTCGTGCCGCCTCGCCCCATTGGCCAGTGATCGAACGGACAGTGCCTTGTTCAAGCTTAAATTTAATGGCGGATTGTTCACTGTTTTGTGCATTGTGGCGGTAATCTTCGATCACCAATCGGCTACCGGGCCTAACACTCACAAAAGCGCCATCGACAAAACGGATGTGGACATGGCCGCCTTCGCTGGTTTCAATGCGATCGCCGACTTTAATACTCATACCACGGTTGAGGATTTGAGCTTGACCCTCGGCAGTGATCTGTTTGTTATTGCCGATGACTAAAGTGGCTTCTCCCACTGTTGAACCCGCCCAAACCGCATAGGGCGTTAAGGCAAGCAACAGACTTACGGTAAGCGGGGCAATTCGCGCAATCATGGCAGTGCCTCACAGCACAGGGACTATAACAGCCAGATTATGGCGTAACCGTAGGGAAAAAGATGTGACTGGGCGCACATCTTTGAAAAATGCCTTAAGCATGAATTACTTAAGAAAATTTTCTGTTATAGTCGCCCCATTTTTACGGCCGCCAGCTTGGCCCCTCAATGCCAGTTCACGTTAATTTTCTACATCGTTTTGCCCTTCTTCGCGATTTGCCGGCGACCACGCTTGAGCATCTCGCGGCAAATATGACTTTGCAGTCGTTATCACGACGCGAGGTGGCGTTGTCACGGACTGAAGTTGGGCAGGGGTTGGGATTTTTGTTAGAAGGCCGTTTGCAAGGTGTTGATTTTACTGTTGATGGGCGCGAGGTGGGTTTGTACTTCGTTGAACAGGGAGACTATTTTGGTGAACTATCGGTTGTAGATGGTCAAGCAGGTGCCGAATTTGTGATTGCAGTGGCCAAGTCTCAGGTTCTATTTTTGCCACGCGATCTTGCTCGTAGCTTTATTTTTGCTTCGCCAACAGTGGCAGAACAAATGATGTTGCGTTTAGCACAACGTGTGCGGGCAGTGACCGCGCAGCGCATTCTGTTGTCGCTCCCCAACCCATTTCAACGCTTGTGTGCTCAACTTCTGCAACTGTCTGGCGAAGGTCAGCAAACGGAAATCAGTCATCTTCCAACACAACAAGAGCTGGCGATCATGATTAACACCAGTCGTGAGACCGTCACTCGCTCCTTTCAGTTACTACAAACAAAACAAGTGGTCAGTCGTGAGGGTAATCGCCTCACAGTGCATGATGTTCGCTTTCTGCGCGAGATTGCAGAAGGTAAAATCGACCCTCCAAAAAATTAACTTTAACTGGTACGCTTAATGCATTTACCTACACTTTCTTTTTTCTTGCCGTTTCGCCATCGTACCTTGGTCTGGCAATTTGCCCGTCGTGAAGTATTAGGGCGTTATCGTGGTTCCCTGTTAGGGATTGGGTGGTCGTTTATCACTCCATTATTGATGTTGGGGGTCTACACCTTTGTGTTTGTCGGTGTCTTTAAAGCACGCTGGCCAGGAGCGGAACAGGGTGGTGGATTGGAGTTTGCGCTACAAATTTTCACGGGCTTAATGGTATTCAACTTGTTTGCTGAAATTGCCAGCCGCGCACCACGACTGATTATTGAGCAACCCAATCTGGTAAAAAAAGTGGTGTTTCCACTGGAAATTTTACCGTGGATTAGTGTGCTTTCTGGGCTGTTTCATCTTGTCCTCAGCTGTTTGATTTTATTAGCCGCAACACTGGTGCTGCGACAGCATATCCCTTTCACGGCACTGGCATTACCGTTTGTTTTGTTGCCTTTCTTACCCTTTTTATTGGGTTTAGGGTGGCTGTTCGCAGCACTTGGGGTGTTTGTACGGGATGTGGCACAGATGATGGGGCTGGCCGTGAATGTAGCGATGTTTCTTTCACCGGTGTTTTATTCAGCCAAGGCACTTTCAGCGCAGATGCAGTTTTGGATGCATCTCAATCCGTTGACACTCATTATTGAGAGCTTGCGCGCTATTTTGTTGCATCAACAATGGCCAGACTGGGCTGGCTTGGGCCTGTATAGTCTGATGGCCATGTTGTTCTGTATTGCCAGTGGTCTGTTTTTCCAAGCGACACGGAAGGGATTTGCTGATGTGCTCTGATATCGCAATTAAGGTTGATAATATTAGTAAAAAATATACGATCTATAGTCGTCCAATTGATAAGTTATGGGACGTTTTGGGAATTAGTCAGTCTCCAGGTGGTCGTTCTTTTGCTGCGTTAGAGAATGTTTCTTTCGAATTAAAACGTGGTGAGGTCTTAGGGATTGTTGGCTGTAATGGTGCAGGAAAATCAACGTTATTACAGCTAATTTGTGGAATTTTACAACCAACTACAGGTTCTATTCAAATTAACGGTCGAATCGCTGCATTATTAGAACTGGGAGCTGGTTTTAATCTTGAATTTACTGGCAGAGAAAATATTTATCTGAATGCATCAGTGCTTGGGTTAAAGAAAGACGAGATTGATTCTGAATTTGAGAAAATAGTTAACTTTTCAGAGTTAAGAGATTTTATAGATCAGCCAGTTAAAACATATTCGAGCGGGATGCTAGTGCGTTTGGCATTTTCCATTGCAACGAGTATTGATCCTGACATTCTAATAATTGATGAAGCGTTAAGTGTTGGGGATGGATTATTTGCCAAAAAATCTTTTGACAAAATCATGAAACTTAAAAAAAATGGCACCACCATTTTATTCTGCTCTCATGCAACTTATCAGGTTGAAGCTTTGTGTGATAAGGCGATTTGGATTGAGAAAGGAAAAATAAAGCTTCATGGAAAAAGTTCTGAAGTAATTAGCAGTTACTCCTCTTTTCTAAACAGAAATATGATTAAAAGCGAAAAAATTGATAACAGACCCAATCTTAACCAGGAGATAAGCGTTCCAACTATATTAAGTGCTAATATTAACCAGTACTCTCTACTAAAGTCAGCCTCAGATTTAATAATTGAAATTCAGTTAGAGATACCTGAGAAAGCCCATCCCCCTACCGTGGGAATATTAATAACCAATTCATACGGAATTCAAATCTCTAGCGCTCTTACTTATACCGACAATTTTCAAATAACACAAAAAGACAAAAAAATTTCTTGCAAATTCCCAAAAATCAAACTGTACAAAGGGAGTTATATTATAGATATATTTTTAATGTGTGAAAAGGCTATTCATGTATATCAGCATATTAGAAGTGCAGCTGAGTTTGAGGTAGAGCAAAAAGATATTGCTGTAGGATTGGTTGAGTTAGAACATGAGTGGTATTGAAATTAGAAAGCAGGAGTAAGTCATGATGAGTGTCAGACTAATAAAAAAAATACTTTATCAATACATAATGCCAGGATTACAATTGCTCCCTGAAAAAGTAGGATATTGGGGATCGGGTAAAGTTATGCGCCGCTATGTATGGCAATATGAACGTAACTGGGTGCTGAATTATCAGTACGGTTTAAAGATGGCTTTTCCAAATGCAAAAAATACAAGTCAATGGACCAAGACACACTTTGGACTCATGGGAAGAGAAGCTTTAGATGCCTATAAAATAAGCAAGGTATACGGAAAATCAAATTTTTTACAAGCAGAGTTAGACGTATGTGATTTGGAAAAGTCAAATCCTTCGAAAGGAAAATTAATAATAATGGCTCATTTGGGTAGACCAATTATACTAAGTAGTAAACTTGGGCTATCTGGATATAAAGTAGGTATGCTTAGTCAAGTTATTGACGAAAGAAATCCTCATCTTGATTTAGTAACAAAAAAATTTCTCCAATTTAAAATGTTTCATACTGTACGATTAGCTGGTGGACGTTGGGTCACAACGGCAGACAACTTGAGGCTGCTCTATAAAGCTTTGGAAAGTGGCGAAACCATCATCATGATGATGGATCTAGTAGAACCGAATACTCATAGACAAATAAAAGTGCCATTCTTAAATGGCCAATTAAAGTTGCCCCCCGGCATTGTACGAATTGCCGAAAAAGCAAGTCCAGAAATTTATTATGGGGAGGCAAAAGATAATGATAATTATGTGTTGTGTCGTCTACTGAGACTATCAGATAATCCTGTAGAGGCACTAACTCAAGCAGTTAAAGAGCTTGAAAAATGTGTAGTAGAGCAACCTTGGCAATGGTGGCAATGGAATAATTTACCTCTCTTATGGGAAAAAAATAATGAATCAAAGTCCTGAATGTTTAATGCCTAAGCAAATACGCTTTCCATTCTCTTGGGTTGGTCATATACCTTTCATAATATGGCTTATGCCTAGATTAAATCCTCAAAAATTTGTTGAACTAGGGACACACTCGGGCAACTCATATTTAGCAGCTTGTCAATCGATTAAACAACATGAACTAAATACCTACTGTTATGCAGTTGATACCTGGCAGGGTGATGTTCATGCTGGTCAATATGATGAGGATGTGTACAAAGTTCTGTGCGAGGATCATCATCCTAACTACGCGAGCTTCTCGACTTTGATGAGGATGACTTTTGATGAGGCATCAAGCCAGTTTGAAGATAAAAGTATTGATTTACTCCATATTGATGGGTTGCATACTTATGATGCAGTAAAACATGATTTTTACACCTGGCTTCCAAAATTAAGTGATAACGCTGTTGTATTATTTCATGATACTACTGTCACTGATAGAAACTTCGGTGTCTATAAATTTTGGGATGAAATTAGAATTCAATATCGCTATACATTTAACTTCACCCATTGCAATGGACTTGGGGTTCTATTTTTTAATCGGCCATATAATAACGACTTACTAAGTTTTCTGGATTTAGATATGAATGAAACCTGGAGCAATAGGTTTGCTAGATTAGGTGATCAAGTTTTATTCCACGCATGTTTTAATCATGTTTTTTCTTCTGAAAAAAACCTCTCCTTTGAGAAAAAGCAACTTATTAATTTGTACGATTCTTTACTGCACGAATACAATTTAAAAGTTCTAGAATTAGAAAATACACATACAAATAAAAAAAATGTTTTTAAAAAAATTAAAACTAAGATCAGAAGAATAACAATGTAGTCACATTAGCTATTAAGGAAAGGTTTTTACATGAGTTTAATTAATCCATCCGTTAGTGTAATAATACCATCTTTCAATCACGAAAAGTTTGTCGCCGAAGCGATAGAGAGTGTTCTCAATCAATCATTTACTGATTTTGAACTCATCATTATTGATGATGGTTCAAAGGATAGATCTATCGGGATTATCAGAGAATTTGTAAAAAAAGACCCAAGAATAAAATTCTTTTCACAAGACAATCAGGGATCGCATTCAGCCATTAATAAGGGAATCTCCTTATCTAATGGAAAATATGTTGCTATCTTGAATTCTGACGATCGTTTTCATCCAGATAGACTAGCAATATTAGTTGATACTATCAAAGAGCAGCAAAAAAAATTTTTGATCACTGCTGTTAATCTAATAGATCAAGAAGGATCTATCATTGAGGATGAAAGTCACTGGTGGCTCAATAGCTATCAAAAATCTATCAATCAATATATAGATTTTGGTTATAAAAAGGCAATAAGCAATACTAATTTCAGTGCTTCAACATCCAACTTTTTTTTTGAAAAAGAATTTTACTTAAAAAAGATTGGTCCTCTAAGACCTTTAAGATATGTCTTAGATTGGGATTACCTGTTTAGAGCAGTTTATATTTCACCAGAAAATTTTTTCTTTCTATTCGATAAAAAACTGTTAGATTATAGAATTCATGGTAACAATACTATATTGTCTGGTTCAATTCGCGCCTCACTAGAAACAAATGCTTTACTAAAAAGGATAACCATTGCTTACGTCCCTGAAGCAGAACCATATATATTAAACATTAAGAAAAATCTTAGATTTCTACATAGAGAACATCTACTGTTTAAGCAATCCGAAGCTAATCAATATTTTAATGACTCTCAAGCATATATAAAAAAACTAGAGAGGGTGATAGCCGAAAAGGATCAAGCCTTATCTATTTTTCAATCTAGTTTTTTGATTAGAGCCATTGCATTTTTTAAGAGAAAATTGGTAATTAGAAATGAAAACAAAAATTGACGTTATTGTCCCTATTTATCGAGGATTAGAAGAAACTAAGTCCTGTATTAGAAGCATAGTAAACTCTGAGATTAAAACATCTTTTATAAAACATCTTTTATTAATTAACGATTGCAGTCCTGAGCCTCTCTTAACGGACTGGTTAAGAGAGCTTACTTTGGCTGAGGTGGAATTAATCTTAATCGAAAATCAGGAGAATCTCGGCTTCGTTGCTACTGTGAATAAGGGGATGTCACTTTCTTCAGAAAGTGACATAGTTCTTTTAAACAGCGATACTGAAGTAGCAAACGATTGGTTAGATCGATTAATGAATGTTGCTTATTCAGATAAAAAAATTGGTACAGTAACACCATTTTCTAATAATGCGACCATTTGTAGTTACCCAAAATTTTGTCAAGACAATGATTTACCAAATCATCTTGGGGTTGATCAATTGTTGATCAATTAGATCATATATTTTCTAATTTCAAGTTAGCAGCAATAGATATTCCTACAGCAGTTGGCTTTTGCATGTATATAAAAAGAAGCTGTTTAGAGACTGTGGGTTTATTTGATGTTGAAAAATTCGGTAAAGGTTATGGGGAAGAGAATGATTTCAGTTGTCGTGCATATAAAAAAGGCTGGAGAAATGTCTTAGCCTGTGGTGTGTTTGTGTGGCATAAGGGGAATGTAAGTTTTGGTGACTCACACAATACAAGAAAGCAACAAGCTCTAGATACTCTCAGACATCTGCATCCAGAGTATGATGCTCTAATACAAGAACATTTATTAGCTGATCCAGCAAGAGAATATAGAATCTTAGCAGATATAAGAAGATGGAAATCACTCCCTTTGCCAAAAATTCTTTTTATAACACATAATCGTGGCGGCGGAACAGAGCGTCACTGCCATGAGACAGCTGAATTTTTACATCAGGACGCAATATTTTTTTCTGTCAAACCAGTCCATGCAGAAAAAATTGTTTTCGAAGCATACTCTTCTTCAGAGTTTGCAAAAATGTTTTTTAACTTGGCAAAGGATAGAGATAGTGATCTTTTTTCAAAATTAATACAAGAAATAGGAATTAATTTAGTTCACATTCATCATTTTTTAGGTGTACCAAAGCAACTATTAAGATTAGCCAAAGAAATCAATGTGCCTCAGTATTTTACTGCTCATGATTACTATCCTCTATGTCCAAAAATAACTTTGACAGGTTCTAATAATCGTTATTGCAATGAACTTGGTGAAGCTCAATGTAGAGAGTGCTTAAAAACACATCCAATCCCTGAAGAGCAGGATATAATTACATGGCGAATCACTTCCAAAGAAATTATTGATAATTGTGACGTGGTTATTACACCGAATAAGGATGTTGCAATTAGATATCAAAAATATTTCGGGTGTCAATCTGAGATAATTCCTCATATTGACTTGGCGAAAACGAAGTTACCTCCTGTACAGCTGAGTGAACCTAATAAAAAACTCAAGGTTGGAATTATTGGAGCTCTCTCCCCAATAAAGGGAGCAGATTTACTCGAGAGTGTTGCGGATATTGCATTTAAAAACAATAGTGCTATTGAATTCTGTTTATTTGGTTACGCATACCGACAGCTAAAAAAATTGCCAAACTTAAGCATAACAGGAAAGTATGATGAGGAAGATCTACAATCATTAATTAGTAATTGGAAACCAGATATTTTTTGGTTTCCCGCCTTATGGCCAGAAACATATAGCTATACATTAAGTGAAGCACTTAAAACAGGACTACCGATAGTTGCAACAAACATTGGAGCAATTAATCAACGTCTAGAGGGAAGACCTTACTCTTGGGTACTACCGTTCGAAAGTGAACCTGTTGTTTGGTTAAATTGGTTTGTCGAGTTTTCTCTTGGAAGAAAAATTTACATCCAAAAAGAAATTTCGCAATCAACGACAAAAGATCCAGAGTCTTTTTACAAAGTAGAGTACTTCAAAAAAGTAACTTTCTTAGATAAGGAAAACAATAAAGACATTCATCTATCAATAGATGAAATAAAGTTAACTAGAAAACCTTCAGCAAATTTAAAAGAAAAAATAAAACAGAAAATATTATTTTTATTAATTAAACTCAGAGGCAGTTTTCTTCTTAGAAAAATTGTGAAGCATATCCCCATGTCTTGGCAGCGCCATATTAAGAGCAAATTGATTGGTTAACTGAAAATGGACTTTTTTCCTCCTCGCCGTCTTGCTGTAGCGCCCATGCTTGATTGGACAGATCGCCATTTCCGGCGCTTTTTTCGTGAAATTTCCCGCCATACTTGGCTCTATACCGAAATGGTGAATACCGGCGCTGTGTTGTATGGTGATGCAGCACGACATTTACGCTTTAGCGAAATCGAACAACCTTTGGCGCTGCAACTCGGTGGTTCAGAACCCAAGGATCTGGCACGCTGCGCGAAATTAGCTGAACAATGGGGTTATCAAGAAGTTAATCTCAACGTCGGTTGTCCTTCTGAACGGGTACAACGTGGGGCTTTTGGGGCTTGTTTGATGAAAGAGCCTGACTTAGTCGCTGATTGCCTCAAAGCGATGCAAGATGCCTGTACGCTGGATATCACGGTCAAACATCGTATTGGGATTGATCAAGACGAGTCGTATCAGGTGCTATTAGATTTTGTCGGGCAGCTTGCCGAACAAGGGTGCCGGACATTTATTGTTCATGCTCGGAATGCAATCTTGAAGGGGCTGTCTCCTAAAGAAAACCGCGAAATCCCGCCATTAAAATACGACTATGTGTATCAATTAAAACGGGATTTCCCACAGTTAGAAATCATCATCAACGGTGGCATTAAAACTTGGCAAGACACCGAACAACATTTGCAGCAAGTCGATGGGGTCATGATTGGTCGTGAAGCCTATCACCAACCGTGGCTGTTCCATGATGCTGACACCCGCTTCTTTGCCGCAGCACATAACCCAAACACTTCGCGTCAGGCAGCCTTGCACGCCTTCCTGCCCTATGTCGAAAACCATCTTGCTGAGGGAGGTAAAATGCGCGACATTGCACGCCATCTTCTTGGTTTAATGACTGGGGTAGCAGGGGGACGTAAATTCCGTCAACTGTTGTCGGATGCAACCCAGTTAAAAGATGCCGACGGCCAACTTCTGCTGCGCGCCGCCCAGCTCTGTGCCGACTAAACCCTCTCTCGGATGTGTGACACCATGCTAACTCAACTGCTTCTTGCCTCAAACAATGCAGGCAAACTGAAAGAATTTTCAGCACTATTGGCACCACTCGGTATTTCACAAATTGTGCCACAAGGGCAATTAGGTATTCCCGAGGCTGAAGAACCCTATGGGACGTTTATTGAAAATGCCTTGGCCAAAGCACGCCACGCTAGCCGCTTGAGTGGCTTACCTGCTTTAGCTGACGATTCCGGTTTATGTGTAGATGCACTAGGCGGTGCCCCTGGGGTGCTGTCTGCGCGTTATGCTGGTGAACCCAAATCGGATCAGCGCAATAACGAAGCGCTATTAGCAGCACTCGATGGCACGGAAAATCGGCAAGCACATTATTACTGTGTTTTGGTGCTGGTACGTTCGGCAGAAGACCCGCAACCGATTATTGCCGATGCCGTCTGGCGGGGTCATATTTTACCGGCAGCACGCGGTGAAGGTGGGTTTGGTTATGATCCACTGTTTCAAGCGCAGGGTTACGAAATCAGTGTGGCAGAAATGGCCAGTGCGGAAAAAAATCGCATCAGTCATCGCGCTCAGGCCTTAGCGCAGTTGGTTAATCGTTTACAAGCGTTGCAAAAATGAGTGTTTCACCTTTGCAGTTTCAACGCCCCGAGCATCTTACCCAGTTGAGCAGCCTGCCGCCGTTGTCGCTGTATGTGCATATCCCGTGGTGTTTGCGGAAGTGTCCCTATTGCGACTTCAACTCTCACGTGCTGCCGCAAGGCTCCGAGGCAGAAAAACTCGCCTTAGAGACGCGCTATATCGATAGTTTGATTACCGATGTCGAATTGGCCTTACCCTCGATTTGGGGGCGGCGAATCAGCAGCATTTTCTTTGGCGGTGGCACGCCAAGCCTGTTATCTCCAGCAGCCTTAGACCGGCTGTTATTGGCTTTACAGGCGCGGCTGAAAATCAACCCCGATGCAGAAATTACGCTCGAAGCCAACCCAGGTACTTTTGAAGCAGAACGCTTCCGCGCCTATCGCGCTAGCGGCATTAACCGCCTGTCGATTGGGATTCAAAGTTTTGATCCAGAAAAATTACAGCGTTTAGGTCGGGTTCATGACGGTGAACAAGCGCGGCGAGCCCTTGAGATTGCCGGCCAGCATTTTGATAACTTCAATGTCGATTTGATGTATGCCCTGCCAGCACAGACGTTGCCGCAGGCGGTGGCCGATATCGAAACCGCCTTGAGTTTCGGCCCAACCCATTTGTCTGCTTATCATCTGACACTTGAGCCGAATACCTTATTTGCCGCCCAACCACCGGCAGAGTTGCCCAACGATGAATTGTCAGCCGATATGCAACAGGCGATTGAACAACGCTTAGCGCAAGCAGGATTTGAACACTACGAAACATCGGCCTTCTGTTTACCGCACCACCCTAGCCGCCATAATTTGAATTATTGGACCTTTGGCGACTATCTCGGCATTGGCGCCGGTGCCCATAGTAAACTGTCTTTTCACGATAAAATCGTGCGCCAAATGCGTGTCAAACAACCACAGGCTTATTTAGAAGCGATTGCCGCAGGGCAGCCCCTACAAACGGATCATGTGATTGCTGCGGATGATTTGGCTTTTGAATTTATGATGAATGCTTTACGACTCAATCATGGCTTTGCCAAAAGTCTGTTTCACGAGCGTATAGGGCTGTCGATCAGTGCCATTTTGTATGAGCTAGACGCAGCACAGCAACGTGGTTTATTGACGCATACCGCTCAAGATATTATCCCGACCCAACAAGGGCGGCGTTTCTTGAACGATTTACTGGCTATTTTTCTTCCCGACTGACATTCCCACAAGGAGTAATTTTGATGAGCAAAACCATCATCCATACCGAACACGCCCCAGCCGCTATCGGCGCTTATTCGCAAGCGGTGCGCGCTGGCAATACTGTCTATTTGTCGGGTCAAATCCCGTTAGATCCCACCACGATGCAATGTGTTGAAGGGGGTTTTGCTGAACAAGCCCACCAAGTGTTCAAAAACCTGCAAGCGGTGTGTGAAGCCGCCGGTGGTTCGTTGAATGATATTGTGAAGTTAAATGCTTTTTTGACCGACTTATCCAATTTCGCCATCTTTAATGAAGTGATGGCGCAATACTTTACCCAACCTTATCCCGCCCGCGCTGCCATCGGCGTTGCTAGCTTGCCACGCGGTGTGATGGTCGAGGCGGATGGGGTGATGGTATTAAATTAATTTTTTTTCTTTCAGTAAAAAATCAAACCACCCTATCAGGGTGGTTTTTTTATGCCTTCAATATTAAATTATGACAGCACGACCTTCTTTTTTAACGGTTTCAGGTGGAATACTGTTGGAAAAAAACCAACATAATGTTCATGTAACATAATGATTTTTATTGATTTTATAATTTTTAGAATTGGATTTTCTTTATCAAAAGCTAAGGTATAGCATTGGAAACAACGATATTTGAATTGGGTTATTGATAAAAATCAAAAACTTAACCATGAAATTAGCTAGGTGCTTTTTTCATGGCTGTTAACGCAACTGAAGTTCTGTATTTGACCTCTGGCCTGTTCAAGGCTGTTCCTTCCAAAGCAATCTTGACCGACTTGGTTA
>NZ_ATVC01000057.1 GCF_000420525.1 Aquaspirillum serpens DSM 68 | reverse complement strand
GGCCAAGCTATCTTAGCTGCCGCATAAACAACAAAAGGGTAGGACATACCCAGTTCGCCTGTGAAGTGAGTGGTGCCGTAATGCCACCAGCAGCAGGAACCCGCCGAAGTGACTTTAGGCTAACCCAGCCCAAAGCGCCGTAGGAATCCCCGCTCTTTAGGGCGGGGAGGATGTCAAGGGCCGAAGTCAGTCCACAAAGTGAATTACAGCTCAAACTAGCGCCGGTCAAATTACCAAATGATTTAGCCCTATTACCCGCGCCCTTTTTCGACCGCCGCGATCAAAGCCGTTTGAATCTAACGATGGTTGTGCCACAGGGTAACGGCCTCACTGAACCGGCGCGGTTACAAGCGATGGCGGCGGTGGCGTCGTGGTTTGGTTTTGAATCACCCTTGCAATCAGAACGCAGTGTGTTAGTGGTCACCGCCAATGATGAAGCGCAATTACCGTGGGTGGCCGATGCCCTAGAAGACCGTGCCCGTGTTGGCTTGATGCGGGGTGATTTGGTGTTATTGCGTGATAAACAAGTTGCCAGTTTCCGCCTCAATGAACCTTATTATGTCGGCGACCTGTCGTGGTGGATGCAGATTTGGTTTGTGCTGTCGCGCTATCCGCTGTTGATGGCAGTTGCCGGTGGCTTCTCCGGTTTGTTAATCGCCATTGGCATGTTTATGGCACTGAAGCGCATTGCTCGTCAGCGTTTGGGAGAATAAACACAATGCGAAAACGTTTTTGGCAGATGATGGCAGTGGTTGGCCTATGTGTGCCGGCTTTGGCGAGTGCCAATAGTTGTGCGGTATGGCCACAATGGCAACAGTTTAAGCGTGATTTTGTCAGTGCCGATGGGCGGGTGATTGATGTCGGTTCACCGCAAGAACATACCGTCTCGGAAGGTCAAGCCTATGCCATGTTTTTTGCGATGGTGGCTAATGACAAACCGCAATTTGAACGTCTGTTGCGTTGGACAGAAGACAATCTTGCCCAAGGTGATTTAAGCAAACATTTGCCTGCTTGGATTTGGGGGAAGAATGACCAAGGTAAATGGGGGGTGATCGATAGCAATCCGGCGTCGGATGCTGATATTTGGATTGCCTATGCCCTACTTGAAGCTGGCGACCTGTGGCAAGAACGTCGCTATACCGCATTGGGTCAACTGTTGCTGCGTAATATTGTGAGCCAAGAAACCGCCACCCTACCCGGACTCGGACTCACCTTGTTGCCCGCACCGAAGGGTTTTCATCCTAAACCTGATCTGTGGCGGCTCAATCCCAGCTATATTCCACCACAAGTATTTCGCCGCTTTGTGGATCGCTACCCAACTCAAACGCAATGGACCGGATTATTAAAAAGCTCGTTGCGCCTGCTACACGAATCTGCCCCAAAGGGCTTTGCTGGTGAGTGGGTGCAATGGCATGCCAAAAATGGTTTTTTAATCGACGATGAAAGCAAAGCCGAGGGCAGCTATAACGCCATCCGTGTCTATTTATGGCTAGGGTTGATGCACCGCGATGATCCCTCGCTGGCGACCTTAATCGCCACTTATCGCCCAATGCGTGATTATGTCGCGCAACACGGCGCCCCACCCGAGCGTATTCATATTCAAAACATTACCACCAACGGCAATCTCGGCAATGCCAGTTTCTCCGCCTCGGTAGTACCGTTTTTGTTTGCTGCCAAAGCGCCGGAATTGGCACAACAACAATGGCAACGCTCACAAAAGCTAGAGGCAGAACAGCGTTCTGGTTATTACGGTCAGGTGCTGACCTTGTTTGCACAAGGCTGGTATCAGGGGTATTACCGCTTTGCGGTCAATGGTCGTTTGCTACCGGCGTGGCGTGGCCATCCTAAAGGGAATGCAGCATGTTTCGCCCTGTCCGAATGACACGGCGCGCGCCTCTGCTTGCCGGAGGCATGGGGCTCTTATTTGGTGGCATGGCCTATGGCCAAACCGCAGAACTGGAACCACCGAAACAACTGCCCGCTGAACAACCGGATGAGATTGTTCAGTTATTGGCGAATGCCCGTATGTGGGCACAGAAAAATCGCGGCGATTTAGAACGACAGCTATTAAATAAAGCCTTGTTGTTAGATCCGGTCGATCCCGAGGTCAGAGAAGCCTTAGCTGAGCTTGAGCTACGGTCGAATGAGCCAGAAAAAGCCGAAGCCCATTTGCTGTTTCTGCAACGTGAACACCCAAAACATCCGGCCACAGCGCGGTTACAAGACAGCTATCGTCTTGCCACCCGCGATAAAAAAGCGATGGCGATGGTGCGTTTGCTGGCGCGAACTGGCAAAACACAAGAAGCTTGGATTCGCTTACAGGCACTATTTCCACGCGGTGTGCCGAAAGGCGAGCTGGGCCTAGAGTATTATCGGATTCTTGCCAGCACCGGCACTGGTATGCAACGGGCGCGGCGTGGGTTGGAGCGTTGGGCGCGGGCCGAGCCAAAGAATATGTCGGTGCGGTTGACGTTGGCCGATGTCTATATCGATAGTCCAGACCATCGCCTTAAAGGGGTGCAACTGGCACAGGCATTAGCAAAACGTCCCGATGTCGATCATGAACGTGCGCTACAGATTTGGCGGCGTGGCTTAGTTGCTCTCGGCGATGAACCCGATAGCCAAGCTGTTTTACAAGCTTTTCTTAAAGAAAATCCCGATGATGCGTCGCTGAAAGATCAATTACAGCGCGTACAACAACGGGCCGAGGAACAACGCAAGCTCGAAGCTGACCCAGCGTGGCAAGCGCAACAACGTGGTTTGGCCGCGCTGGATAAAGACAAACTCGATATTGCCGAACGCGAATTTGAACGAGCGTTAAAAACTCGCCAACAAGACCCCGATTTGTTACAGGGGCTTGGTGTGTTGCGGATGCGGCAAGGCCGTCATGCTGAGGCAAAGTCGTGGTTTGTCCGAGGAGCTAAACAACAACCCGACCAAACAGATAAATGGCAAGGGTTGATTGAAACCGCCGGTTTTTGGGGTGCATTAAAAGAAGCGGAACGGGCGCGCAATGCTGGCGACTGGGCGAGTGCAGCGCAATATGCCAGCAAAGCCTTGGCAATGCGGCCACATGATGTCGATGCGCTCACTGAAAAAGCCAGTATTCACCTCGGGATGAAAGAATATGCCGAGGCGGAACGCCTGTTCCGTTTGGCACTGTCTGCGCCGCCACCTGCGACCGATAATGCCGAGGGTAACACCAGTAAACCGACACTGAATCAAACGGCTTTGCGTGGCGTGTTAACGGTTTTTCTGGCGCAGCAGCGTTTAGCCGAGGCCAATGGTTTATTGGATAACCTGCGGCAGCGCTTTGCCGCCTCGCGACAAGACATTGATATCATCGAGGCGGATTTTCTGTCGCAAGAAGCAGAAAAACATCTGGCTCAAGGCGAAACCAGCCCGGCTATTCAATTATTAGAACAAGCGGTCAAACTCAATCCCCAAGCAGCATGGACACGCTTTTCGCTGGCGCGGCTCTATGAGCGTTTACAAATGCCAGAGCTGGGGCGCGATGTTCTCGAAGAAGGGGTACGGCTGGCCGACAGTGCTGAATTGCGCTATGCCCAAGCCTTATTTTTGAATGGTCAGGGTGAGGTGGATCAGGCACGTGCCGCGCTGAAGGTCTTTCCAAAAGCACAACAAACCGATGCCGCCCGTGAATTGGCGCAGGCGTTAGATATGCGCTATCACCATGAGCAAGCCAATTTATTGGCTCAAGCTGGTGAAGATGTCTCGGCCAAACAACACCGACAACAGGCTGAAACCTTGGCACAACAAAATCCCGATTGGCTTGCCGAATTGGCCGATCGCCGTGTGGGGGCGGGTGAGGTCGAGCAGGGTTTAACCTTGTTGCTCAATACCATTGTGCAAACGCCGGCCAGTCCAGCCCGTGATGAATTAGAAATTCGTTATGCGCGATTGCTGGCGCAGGTTGACCGTGATCAACAACTGAAACCGTGGTTAGCCAAATTAGCCGATCGGCCTCTGACCAGTGAACAAAAAAAGACCTTGCAACAATTACAGGTCGATTTAAGTTTGCGTGAAGCACGTCAAGCACGCGAGAAAGGCGATTTTCGTCAAGCCCACGCCAGCCTCGACACGGTGCAAGCCGATCCTACCTTAGCGGTTGAAACACAAGATGACTTAAAACTGGCGCGTGCCGAACTGTGGTTGGCCGAAGGGTGTTATCCGCAAGCGCAACAAATGATTGACCAAGTGTTAGAGCAACAACCAAAACACACCGATGCCCAGTTATTACAAGCGCGGTTGTGGCAAGAACGCGGCAAGGCAGAACAAGCGCAGCAGGTGTTAGCCAATCTCTTACCCGAACTTTCTCCCACCGATTTGCAAAATCGGTTGTCGGTTGCGCGTCGCCTATTGGCCTTGTCAGATACCCAACAAGCTGAATCGCTGCTCAAAGAATTGCAACAGACTTTCCCTGCTGAGCCGGAAGTGGTGATTCAACAAGGGCGTGTTCAACAACAACAGGGCGCTTATCAAACTGCACTGGCACATTATCAACAAGCCAAAGAGTATGAGCTGGCGCAGGGCATCACCAATCCAGTGGGGCCGACCGCCGCAGAAAATGCCTTGGCCGATTTAGAAAAACGCCGCCAGCCGCATGTAGCGACAGCATTCCAAATCAACCGTAAGGCAGGTGATGCTGGCGCCTCAGATTTCTCGCTGCAAGAAACACCGATCTATATGCAGTTCCCCCTCGGCTATGACGGCCATGTCTTTGCCCACGCTGATCAAGTGGTGTTAGACGGTGGTCAATTAGACCGTGCGGATAATCGCAAAACCCGCGACTTTGCCACCATCGCCGCTTTTGGTGCTGATCGTTTAACTGGCCCATTACGCCAAGTCTATCGCGGTACAGTCTTTGCTCTTGGCTATCAAAATGACCATTGGCGTGTGGATATTGGCAAATTGCCGAGTGATTTCCCCGTGGCATCTTGGCTGGGTGGGGTGCGTTATCAAAATCAACAAGGGCCTTGGTCGTGGCAAGCCGAAGCCTTCCGCCGTCCTGTAACCAGCAGCGTTTTATCTTTTGCTGGCAAAACTGATCCGATTACCGGAGAAACTTGGGGGGGCGTAGTGCGGCAGGGGGTCGCCGGTGGGGTCGGCTGGCGCAGCGGCGATATCCGATTATTTACCGATGTTACTGCCGCAAAATTAACAGGGAAAAATATCCCAGATAATCGCGAATTAAATATTCGTTCTGGGGTTAATTGGGATGTTATCGATCATCCATTTTATACCCTATCTACCGGTGCCACATTAACTTATTGGCAATTCGAGAAAAACTTGCGCCATTATCAATTTGGTCACGGTGGATATTACAGCCCACAACGCTATGTCTCTTTAGCATTGCCTGTTGAATGGCAAGCAAGAGGAGAGAATTGGTCTTATCGAATCGGCGGTAGCGTATCCTATTCTAATAATAATGAAAAAGAAGCGCCCTTTTTCCCAAATCACGCTACCTTACAACAATTGGCTGCTCAACGTGCCAGTGTTGAAAACTTCTCTCCTCCTCGCCATAGTGGAGGTAAAGGTGGTGGGTTTGGTTATTCGGTGCGCGGCGCTATCGAATACCGTGTCAATGATGCTTTAACGATTGGCGCAACTGCAGAAATAGACCGTTCAAAAGACTACGAGCCTAATCGCGCTGGTATTTATCTACGTTATCATTTTTCGCCACAAAAAGACAAGATGAGTTATCCGAGCTTAGGTTCAGCGCGTCCTTATTCCCAATACTGATGATGGAGGAAAGTAAATTATGAAAAAAGTCATCCATCAACTGATTCAACCCATTCAATCTTGGTTGAAAAAGGAAAAGAAACACTATCAACTAGGTATGACAGGGTTAGCTAATCACTTAAATACCCTATTGCCACATCGTTTATATATGATTTTTGCTATGAAAGGATTGGCACGCGATAGTATTTTCTTTGAGGCCATTCAACGAAATTTAAAAATTGGTGCAGTGGTCGCCGTATCCGATGCTAAGCCAGAACAGGTTTTGAAAAATCTGGTGTTGCATAACGTCATGCTAGATGATGAAACTACCCGCAAAAACCTAAATATTTTTTCTCTGCCTGTTGACTTTGTTGATTTGATAAAAAAATTTGGTATCAAAGCTATTCTGCATGAATTAGAAAGCTATCACTTACCACCACAATCAATCTGTTTACTTGAAGGTGCCGAGAAACTATTTCAATTACAAGACCGTGAATTACTGCGTGAGCAATTAAAAACCTTATCGCGCTGGTTTCGTGAACGCGGCCATTGTGGGGTGTTGTTATGTGAACCATTAGCCGATGAAACACAACAGTTGCCGGTATTGGCAGAAACTTGGCGCGGCGAATTGGCTGGTATGGCGGAATTAGTCGAAGAAAATCAACGCCAATTTCTATGGAAGGTTGAATTTTGGCGCACAGAAGATGGTGTGGCATTAGGACATGATTATCCACTGCTTTTAAATGAATCAGGCTATCTAGCGTTAGACGCTTTTCGCCCTTATTTTAAATATGAAGAAAACGAAAAAGTCGCCCATGATAGTGAATGGGTGATTGCCACACAAACTGCAGTACAAGATGAGGCATGGTTACCTCCGCATTGGACGACAGTAGCAAACTATGAGGCAATTCTAGAGAAATGCCAAACCTTACACACTGCGACAGTGATTTTGCATGCCAATCGCGATCAGATTCAAGAACTTACTAAAACCATTTATTTACTTCGCAAGCAATCGGGTAAAGCCTTAAAAATTTTAGTCCGTGAAGGCAAGCATGCCTTACGTTATCACTATGAATTATTGTTATTGCGAGTAGGGGCAAATTTAGTTGTCAGTCAAAACCCCTCTTTTTCGCGTCTTGCCTCTGCCATTGAATCATTACGCGGTCAATTATTTCAGCGTAGTTTACCGGTTGATTTAGATGGTGTGCTGACCGCAGCAATGAATAGTGATGTCTCTGGATATGTGGCTGTACCGCAATTTATTGAACATGCTCGCGTTAGTATTTCAAAAAGTCGCGAACTAGGATTATCTCAGGCATTGATTCAATTGCCGTTATTACCGCATATCCCAATCTTAGATGCTTTGCAATTATGTGTGTTATCACGTTCTGGTGATATTGTGACTGCTCATCGCAATCAAGTGTATTTGTTTTTATTTGCTTGTCGCCCTTCTGATATTGCTGGTGTATTGAGCCGTGTCTTTAAACAGCCAGTAGATAGCCTATTTAGTGGCGAGATACGAGGAATTGATGATTTAACTATGTTGGAAATGGTGGCTGATTTAGAGCAACAATTAAGATCAGACCCTGCGGTTAACTATAGTGAGTTATTACAAAAACAGCGTGAAAGTCATGCCACGACACAACAAGCAAAATCTGTTGAGGCGACACCTGCTGCCCCTGCTCCAGTGCGACAATTCCCGATGTTAGACCGTGTTTTTGAACCGACGCTGGCCTTAGCCGTGAATAAAGAACTACCAAAAATGATGACTAAGGCTCGCCCGATTGACCTTAGCTTACGTTCGGAAAATAGGCAAAAACAGCCAGAGTCAAAAATAGTAGAAGGTGGACAAAAGTGCTAAAGAGTCTTTTTTTTAACGCTTTAGTCGCCACGTTTTTTTTAACTGCGCTGGTAATGGTTGTTTTTTTTGCACTGAAAAAGTTGTCGTGGTTGCGAGGGCATTTATACCGTTTACAGCGTAAACGTAATGGGCGTGTGCTGTCTCCTTTATACCGTATGGGTTACTTGATGTCTGATAAGAAAAATAAAAAATCTCACCGGAAAGGGACACCATGAAAGTCATTGCAGTGATTTCACCCTGTGGCGGAACAGGCCGAACAACCATGACAGTTTCGTTGGCGACCATCTTACAACGGCAAAATTGGACCACTGGAATTATTGAACTAGACCCCGCTAATCGTTTGGGGTTGTTTCTTGGTTTAAATGAATTATTAGAACAAGGATTTGCCGCACATTTAGCCAAGCGAGAAAAATGGTGCTCTCATGCTTATCAAAGTGCTGATCAGGTGATTTTTTTGCCTTTTGGTGCAGTTGATGCAATGACTAAGCAAATTTTCGACCATGCTTTATATAAATATCCGCAATGGTTAAAAATAGCATTGCATGATATTGTGGTGCCTCCGGATAGCGTATTTTTTATTGATACACCGCCGTGGCCGTCGTTATATGTTGAACAAGCATGTGAAGCGGCTGATTTAATTGTTGTGGTATGGAATCCTGAGCCATTGCATTATCTGACGTTATCTGCTGTGAGTAATTTTTTGGCTAAAATTAAGAAACCTGCACTGTTTTTAGTCAATAAGCTCGATGTCCGCCGACCATTACATAACGATTTGGTTTTAATGAGCCAAAACCATTTGGCGAATTTACTGCTACCTTATCGCCTTCACCTAGATGAGGCGGTACCAGAAGCGTTTGCTAATAATAAATTGGTGATTGATCACGCACCTTCCTCACAAGTTTCACATGATTTACATGGTATCAGTGCTTATATCATGCAAACCTTACATAAATTAGATTCATGAATCGTTTTTTTTGTCTGATTAAGCAACAGCTACAATTTGTGCCAGAAATGAATTGTTACGCCATGATGTGGCGAATTTTTTTTCGCGCCCCCAAACCAAATGCACCTGATACGTTATGGCTGTATGTTTGTTTTCTGCCTTATTTTTTCCGATCAAAACTGGGTTTAGGGGCTAAAGATCGAATTGACGCCAAGTTTTTTTTAGCTTTATTCTGGCGATTTCCATGTGCTGAAGAAAAAGTTCAACCTCCAACTTTCGTTAAGGGATGGTTTAATATGGAGCTATTGGCGGTTGTAGAAAAAATATTATGGCCTTTTGTTTTCATCCGGCGTTTTTATGATTGGTTGCTTAGTAAGTTACCAAAATTTAACTATGATAAAATCGGTGATTCCTTATCTTCAGTAGAATTTTTTTTTGAGCGTTATCCGCAAGCTTTTTTGTTAATCACTTTAATTACGTTACCTGTTGTCTTACCCTTGATTGTTACAACGCCATTTAGTTTGTTTGAACAGGTCGTATTTTTTACTGCAACATGGTGGATTGCATTAAGAATTCGCCGGATTCCTGGGCGTTTGCCCATCTTGGTGTTAGTGGGGTTGTCGATTTTGGTCGCTGCACGTTATGTCTGGTGGCGTACAACACATACCCTAGACTTGGAAACGCCCATTGAAAAATTTCTTGGTTTATTACTATATGCTGCTGAGTGTTATACTTGGTTAATTTTATTGTTTGGTTTTGTGCAAACCGCTTGGCCGTTATATCGAAAACCAGTACCTTTACCAAAAGAAACTGATTTATGGCCTAGCGTTGATATTTACATTCCAACCTATAATGAACCTTTATCGGTGGTTCGGCCAACGGTATATGCCGCTTGTGGCATTGACTGGCCGAATGATAAATTAAAAATCTATATTTTGGATGATGGACGCCGCGAGGAATTTAAATTATTTGCTGAACAAGCTGGTGTAGAATACATCATTCGACCTGACAATTTCCATGCTAAAGCAGGGAATATCAATCATGCTCTGAAAAAAACACAAGGCGAATATATTACTATTTTTGACTGCGACCATATTCCGACTCGTTCTTTCTTGCAAACTACGATGGGTTGGTTTCTAAAAGATAAAAAATGCGCCATGTTGCAAACACCACACCATTTCTTTTCTCCAGATCCCTTTGAGCGTAATTTCAGCACCT
Organism: Aquaspirillum serpens DSM 68; assembly: GCF_000420525.1. Classification (GTDB taxonomy): domain Bacteria; phylum Pseudomonadota; class Gammaproteobacteria; order Burkholderiales; family Aquaspirillaceae; genus Aquaspirillum; species Aquaspirillum serpens. The sequence goes on along the minus strand of NZ_ATVC01000057.1, from coordinate 8,025 downwards.
TTCAACAAGTACCCAATGAAGGCAGTTTGTTCTATGGCCTAGTTCAAGACGGGAATGATTTGTGGAATGCGACTTTTTTTTGCGGTTCATGTGCGGTTATTAAACGGCAGCCTTTATTAGAAGTGGGTGGTATTGCGGTTGAAACCGTGACAGAAGATGCCCATACCGCATTAAAAATGCACCGCCGAGGGTATACCACTGCTTATCTGAAATTAGTGCAAGCTGCCGGTTTGGCAACAGAAAGTTTATCTGGTCATATTGGTCAACGTATTCGTTGGGCGCGTGGGATGGCGCAAATTTTCCGTACAGATAATCCTTTTTTAGGTCGGGGTTTATCTTTTATGCAGCGGCTTTGTTATAGCAATGCTATGTTGCATTTCTTTTACGGTATCCCTCGCTTAATCTTTTTAACTATGCCGCTTTCGTATTTATATTTTGAGCTGCATGTGATCAACGCAGCGGCTTTGAGTTTAGCGGCTTATGTTTTGCCGCATATTATGCATGCTAACCTTGCTAACTCGACCATGCAGGGAAAATACCGCCATTCTTTTTGGGCGGAAGTCTATGAGTCGGTGTTGGCGTGGTATATTGTATTGCCAACGACGATTGCCTTTATCAATCCAAAATTGGGTAAATTTAACGTGACTGCTAAAGGTGGTCTGATTGAAAAGAGTTATTTTGATTGGAATATCTCTAAACCCTACTTAATCCTTTTATTTTTGAATCTACTCGGTTTTGCTATCGGGGTGGGACGTTTGCTATTTTGGAATCAGCACGAACTATCAACAGTCATGTTAAATATGGTCTGGACTGGGTTTAATTTGATTATGTTAGGGGCTGCTGTTGGGGTGGCGACAGAAGCACGGCAAATCCGTTTGTCTCACCGTGTGCCGATGCGAATTCCGGCGGTGTTATATCTGCCGCAAGGTTATACCATCGCGTGTTATACCGATAACTATTCTAGTGGTGGAGTCGGTTTGGTTTTACCAGAAGAAACGCATTACTTAACAATGAAAGATCGCATTCATATTGGTTTAAATCGCGGTGATCGGGAATTTTGTTTCCCCGGTGAAATTGTCATGCTAAAAGGCAAGCAAATTGGGATTCGGTTTGAAGGGCTGTCAACAGAACAAGAAAAAAACTTGGTGCAATGCACATTTGGTCGTGCTGATGCTTGGTTGGCATGGGATGAAGGACAGCCGGTGGATAAACCTTTGGCTGCGTTGTTTGAGGTATTTAGAATGGGATGGCGGGGCTATGGTCGTTTGTTCCGTCATGTCAAAGAAATCAGTACCAACTGGCTAAAAAAATAATTTCTTATTTGGATTGAGATAATGGGTTTATGGAATTTATATTTTATTTATAAATTGCTGTTTGCTTTGAGTGGCACACTACAGTTTCATCTTGGTTGGAATCTAGCTTTAGCGCTATTTTTGATTTTGCCCAGCTTTCACTGGTTTTTAAGTGGTTTGCGTTTAGTATTAGCCTTGTTTGCGGCTTCTTTATTGTTATACAGTGAATTGCCTCTGCCTCCATTATCTAGAGCATGGTCTCAAGTAGAAAACTTACAAGGCTTTAGTTGGATTTATGTGCAAGAATTACTGGGGCGGGTGATTAGCTGGGAATTATCCATCGCAGCGCTGGTGATTCTTTTACTGTATTTGGTGCTAAACCGTTGGTTACGAATCACTAGCTTTGTTTTGGTGGCGATAGTGGTAACGCCGTTGTGGCAATGGCAACAAAAATCAGCCACCGTTCCCATAGCGACAAAGGCCGCGCCGACAAAAACAGCCGCTACTCCCACACAATCGCCGGCGGAATTACTTTCCGCATTTCAGCAGCAAGAAGCGAAACGAGTGGTTGATCTCACACAGTTGGGACAAAAACCGGCTTTTGATGTGATCTTGCTGCATGTTTGTTCGCTGGCATGGGACGATTTGCGTTTTGCTAAACAAGAAAAACACCCATTGTGGCAGCAATTTGATGTGGTCTTTGAGCAATTCAGTACCGGTGCCAGTTATAGCGGTCCGGCTGCGATTCGTGTTTTGCGTGCGGCCTGTGGTCAGCAGGAACATACTGCACTCTATAAAGCCGCACCGCAGCAATGTTATCTGTTTCAGCAATTACAACAGCTAGGTTTACAACCGTATGCGTTGATGAACCATGATGGCCACTTTGATAATTTCTTTGAATTGGTCAGTCAAAATTTGGCTGTACCGGGGTTAAAACCTGTGATGCCGACAGATGCAGCAGTGGCGATGCGGGGGTTTGATGATTCTCCGATTTTGTCAGACCGTCAGGTATTGTTTAATTGGTTTAATCGGCGGACCAAAGACGCGCCACCGGCGGCGTTGTACTACAACACGATTTCTTTGCATGACGGTAATCGCCTGCCCAATAGTGGTTTGAGTAGCCTGCAAAGTTATCCGCAACGATTAAACACCCTGCTCAATGATGTGCAAGCGTTTATTCAACTGATTGCTGCCAGCCAACGGCCTGCCGTGGTGATGTTTGTGCCGGAGCATGGGGCGGCGGTGGAAGGCGATGAATTGCAAATGGCAGGGTTACGAGAAATTCCTTCCCCTGGCATTGTACGGGTACCCGTTGGGGTAAAACTGGTGAATTTTCCGCAAACCCAACCCCAACCGCCGGTGGTGGTGAAGGAGCCAAGCAGCTATTTGGCTTTGGTGAAGTTGTTAGAAAACACAATGAAAAATAATGTGTTGCAGGCTGGTTTGCAAAGCAACAGCCTAACCGCTGATTTGCCCTATACTGCGTTGGTTGCGCAAAATGAACAGACGATTGTGATGGCCGAGCCAAACGAGGCACGCTATCACATGCGAACCCCCGATGGGGTATGGGTCACTGCCGAGGGTAAAAAGTGATGATTGACGAGCCGGTGTTGTCGCTGACCCCAGAAGGGTATGACATTCATCATCTGGGGCAGTTTTTGCAGTTACCACTATTGGAACAACGCTATTTAGACCAACAAGCGCGTAACGCGGCTGAAGAAGCCGCGCAGCGGTGGCCGGCTTTAGAACAGCGTTTTTTTCGATTGTTGCAAACTACGGCAGAGTAGTCGCGGGTTCTTCTGCGACAAGATGACGTTGTTGCCAATCGCGGTAGGCGAGATAAAAGCGGCGGGCGGAGGCTGGTTCAATCAAACCGAGCCATTCGGCCACTGTGCGATCATCAACCCCTTGGTCGTAATGTAAAGCGGCAAAGGTATTGCGTAGGGTTTGTGGTGAAGCACGTTCATGGCGTTGGGAAAATAACTTGATTTGCTCCAAAATTGCCTGTGTACGGCGAAAAAAAGACGCCGCATGCATCATGCCGCCTTTGCGATTAGAGGCAAAAACGAATACACCGGCGGTGGTGCTATCGTGCCGCAGGGCAAGCCAATCCTGTAATGGCTGGTGGGCAAAGTGAAATAGCGTGAGATGGCGGGTGCGTTGTCGAGTATGGTCAATGATTTGAATGGTGTGATTGTCGAGGTCGATATCGCTGGTTTTTAGCTGTTGTAGTTCAAAGACTTTAAGCCCACCGCCTAACATTACCGCGACCAAGGCGCGGTCTCTCATTGCTTTCCAATAGGCACCGGCGGTGGTTGGCTGGGGTGGTTGCCCGAGAAAGGCAATTAACGCATCACGCTCGGGAAAACTCAAAAAAGAAGTCGGATCATTATCGCCGACACCAACTCGCTGTTGGGCGGCGATACTAGCGGGGTTTTCTTGCCAAGGGCGTAAATTGGCTAAGTGTTCAAATACCCGTTCAATCAATCGGATATAACGATAACGATGGTGCTTTTGCAGGCCATTTTCATCTAAAAACCACGCAATATGTTTAGCTTCAATGTGGTCAAAAGCAATGTCTTTACTGGCTGTCCATTCCACAAATTTGCGCCACATGGCGTGATATACCGTAGCGGAATTGCTTTTTAAATCTTGCCGATTTAACCAAGAATGGAAAGCTAATACCGGATCATTGAGCCAATCCTGATAGTTTTGTGCAAACAAATCGTGGTCATCTGTTGTGATCATCACTCAATGGCCTTTAGATAAGCAGGAAAAGATAACGTCAATTTATCGACCTTGGGACGAATCACCGCCATGCAGTACGGTTGCCACGGGTGGTTGGCGTAGTAATCCAGATGCTCAACCTCCGCCGGCCAGAAAGTGTGCTGACTGGCATCGACTTGTTCTGTGACTACGCTGCCTAATCCTTGCGCGTTGAGATGGTCAATAGCGGCGGCCAGTTGCTGTTGTTGTGCGCTTGAGCAATAGAAAACCGCCGAGCGATATTGTGTGCCGATATCATGGCCTTGCCGATTGAGGCTATAAGGGTCGTGAGTGGCGAAGAAAATCGCTAGCAGGTCAGAATACTCGATTTGTGTCGGGTCAAACCACAGTTCGATGGCTTCGGCGTGGCCGGTATTGCCAGTGCAAATGGCCTCATAAGTCGGATGATCTAATTGCCCACCAATATAACCCGGCTGAATTTTTTCCACCCCCTGCACCGCACGGAACACCGCTTCGGTACACCAGAAGCAGCCACCGGCAAAAATCGCTCTTTCGCAATTAACGGACATTGCCATTCTCCCTATTTAAGCATTCAAGTCGGGGGGGTAACCTCGAGTTAAGTTAAACCACGAGGCCTCCCGCGCTTTAGATCAATCCCACGCTTTTGCAAGCTGTAATAAAGCATTATCTGGAATGGTAAATTCGGCAGGGCTAACGATGGTATTGCCTTCTTGCTGCGTGTCTAAAGTAATAAAACCACCACCACGGTCAAAGGCCAGCAATTTGGGATGGCGTAAATCCTGCGTTTGCGCTACCACCAACGCCACTTTCTTATTCTCTAACCGCACAAAAGAGCCTGCAGGATATAGACCAATGCTACGCACAAAACGTTGCACCAAAACCGCATCAGGGTTCGAAGTATCCCCAGGTTGATACAGACTCAACCAAGCATTTTTTGCCGACATCCGCTTACGATAACGGCGGCCACATAGTTTTGCCCCCAAAATATCAGCAATCCGCAATGCCGCAGATAAAGGATGTAAATACGAAGCTGGATAGCCAATAGGATAACCACTGCCATCTGGCATTTCGTGATGTTCACAGACCAATCGATGCCACTGCCACAGCGGGTCGGTAATTCCCGATTCACGCAATAAAGCCGAACTCAAGAGCGGATGCAAATGAATGTGTTGGCTTTGCCCTGAAGTTAAGGGTTCGGCTTGTTCATGCAGCGCATTTTGTAAGGCTGCCGCACCGATATTCATTGTTAAGGCCGCACATAACAGGCTGTGTTTATCCTCGGGTGAAATATTCAGCAACGGCGCTAACCGTGCCAACATCACAGCAACTTGTACCGAATGACCGGCGGTATACGACACCATCGGCACCAATAAAGTCGCTGCTAATGCGGCATCTGGTTCTTCTTCAACGAAATTGGCAATACGTCGCGCCATAAACGGCAATTTGATATGAAAATCCGGCATCCGCGACACGGCTTCTAACCAAATGGCTAGGGTGCGGTAAGTATGTTCAATAATGTCAAAGGGATGTCCTGATAACGGTTGGCCAGTATCAATTGGGGGCGTATTGCGTTCGGGTTTTAATAATTGTCGTCCACTGTCGGTGAGGCGATAGAGATTGGGCGCAGTGAAAGCAAGGTTATGTTGAGCAAACAGATCGGCTGGTAGCGGTTCATAGTATTGAGGGGCAGCGTTGGCCATTGCGAAAGCCTTTCCTTGCAGGTGACTCAGAGGGGTGATATATCCAACAGGCAAAAGTCGCATACAATGGCGACTTGATAAATTCTTTCTTTTTCAACATTGTGCAGATTGCGCTTGCTCCTATGGAGGGCGTCGTTGACGACCTCATGCGTGATACTTTAACGCGGCTTCCTGGTATTGATTGGTGTGTGAGTGAATTTATTCGAATCACGCAAACCATTCTGCCTCCTCGACAATTCTACCGAATGCTACCTGAACTCCGATCAGGTGCCATGACGCCAAGTGGTGTCCCTGTGCGTGCCCAGTTATTGGGATCTGATTCCTACTTATTAGCAGAAAATGCTAAAAGGCTAGCAGAGTTAGGTGCACCTGTCATTGACCTAAATTTTGGTTGTCCTGCCCCAACAGTAAACCGTCATCGTGGTGGGGCCATTTTATTGCAAGAACCTGCCCTGTTATATGAAATTGTATCGGCGGTTCGTGCGGCGGTGCCTGATGAGATTCCTGTTACCGCAAAAATGCGATTGGGCTATGAAGATAAAACGCTGGCGATTGATTGTGCCCAAGCCTTGGTTGCCGGTGGTGCAGCATCTTTGGTGGTGCATGCCCGCACCAAAATTGAAGGCTATCGCCCACCGGCACATTGGCAATGGATTGCAAAAGTTGCCGAGTCAGTGCCAGTGCCAGTGATGGCAAATGGGGAAATCTGGTCGGTTGCCGACTATCAACGCTGTCGTGAAGAAAGTGGTCAGGCGAGTGTGATGCTAGGCCGTGGCTTGCTGGCAAGGCCGAGCTTAGCGGCTGAAATTCAAGCGTATTGCCGAGGAGAGGCGATGCCTGAGTCTGGTTGGCGACATACATTACCAATCCTTGAAGATTTTTTTCATCGTGCTGCGATGCGTGGCGCTGGCTTTGCGCTTAGTCGCTTAAAGCAATGGTTGGCGATGTTGGGACGTGATAATCCAGAGGCGAAAGCTTTTTGTTTAATTGTCCGCCAATTAAAAGATCCCGCGTTGGTGATGCCGTGTTTTGAGGAAGAGAAACAAAAATGGCAGCTGTAAATGTATGTCAGCAATGCGGTGCGTGTTGTGCCGCGTTTCGTGTCAGTTTTCATGTCTCGGAATTGGAAAGCGAAGGCGGTATGGTGCCGGATCGTTTAGCGGATGAGGAAACTCATTCAACTCGGCGGATGCGTGGAACAGATTATGCTCGCCCGCGCTGTATTGCCTTGGTTGGCAAAATTGGTGAATCGGTTTCCTGCGGTATCTATCGGGAACGTCCCAGCCCCTGTCGTGAATTTGGTGCTAGAACGGATTTAGGGGTTTTTGAACCTGCTTGTAATAAAGCGCGCTCAATACACGGTTTGGCACCATTGCTGATTTCTTAGCGATTTGAGGTTCCACCATGCAACGCAAAAAACTGCCGATCGGTATTCAAACCTTCGCCAAAATTCGTGAAGACAACCATTACTATATCGACAAAACCCCCATGGCCTACCAATTGGCTATGCAGGGGAGTCATTACTTTTTATCTCGTCCGCGTCGCTTCGGTAAAAGCTTGTTCCTCGATACCTTGGCTGAACTATGGGCGGGGAATGAGGGGTTATTTCAAGGGCTGTGGATTCACGATAAATGGGATTGGTCGCTGTCTTATCCGGTGATTCGGATTAGTTTTGGCGGTGGGGTGATGCGCTCATTGGAGGAACTACAAGAGCGAATCCAACATATTTTATATTCTGAAGCTGAACGATTTGGGTTGAGCTATCGCACAGCCTCGGTGGTTGACCGCTTTATTGACCTGATTCGGCATGCATACAAACAGTCTGGACAATCGGTCGTGGTGCTGGTGGATGAGTACGATAAACCGATTTTGGATAATCTGACCAATCCAGAACTAGCGAAGTCAATGCGCGATGAACTGAGAAATTTCTACTCAGTGATAAAAGATCAGGATGCGGTGATTAAATTCGTGTTCCTGACGGGGGTATCGAAATTCAGCAAAGTGAGTTTGTTTTCTGGCTTAAACAACCTGAACGACATCACCCTTGATGCAGAGTATTCGGCAATTTGTGGTTATACCGACTACGACATTGACACCGTTTTCGCACCAGAACTCACAGGGCTAGACCGTGAACAGATTCGGGAGTGGTACAACGGTTATAACTGGCTAGGCGAGTCGGTCTACAATCCGTTTGATGTGCTGTTGTTATTCCAAAAGCGCCAATTCCGTGCTTATTGGTTCGAGACTGGTACACCGACTTTCTTAATTGACATCCTGCGCCAACG
>NZ_ATVC01000056.1 GCF_000420525.1 Aquaspirillum serpens DSM 68 | reverse complement strand
GAACTGTAATACAGACTTCGCTCTCCCCAATACGTCTGTTTCCGCACCTGAATTTCAATATTGTATTGCACCCCAAAACCATCTTTCGCTAACACATCTAACACGATTTCTTTGGCGTGTAGGTCTTCACCGGAGATATTCGGATTGAGGATATCCGTGATGGTAATCGGCGGTTGATCGTAACGAATGCTGTTGATCAAATCCGACAGCAATTCCGGTGATTGAGCAAAGAGACGTTTGAAGATGTAATCGTTCTTCGGGTCGAGTAACGGCAGCATGATTGGGGTGGGGCTGAGGATGATATGGTTAATTGTAGTCCGGCAGGTTGGGAAACGTCGTAGGTAAACAAAAAACCCCACCGAATTCGGTGAGGTTTTCTTTTTGACGAGAACGTCAGATTACATCATGCCGCCCATACCGCCCATGCCACCCATATCAGGTGCCGCAGGCTTGTCTTCTGGGATTTCAGCAATCATGCAATCGGTGGTCAGCATCAAACCAGCAACCGAAGCGGCGTGTTGCAACGCGGAGCGGGTCACTTTAGCTGGGTCTAACACACCCATTTCAACCAGATCGCCGTATTCACCGGTGGCAGCGTTATAGCCGAAGTTACCTTCGCCTTCGTACACTTTGTTCACCACCACAGAAGGCTCATCGCCAGCGTTCTTCACGATCTGACGCAGCGGGGCTTCGATCGCTTTCAACACGATTTGGATACCAGCGTCTTGTTCTGCGTTCAAGCCTTTCAGCTCGCCCATGTTCTTACGGGCACGCAACAGCGCAACGCCACCGCCGGGGACAATGCCTTCTTCCACTGCGGCACGAGTGGCGTGCAGTGCATCTTCCACGCGGGCTTTTTTCTCTTTCATTTCAACTTCGGTCGCAGCACCGACTTTGATCACTGCCACACCGCCGGCCAATTTCGCCACGCGCTCTTGCAGTTTTTCGCGGTCGTAGTCGCTGGTTGCTTCTTCGATTTGAGCGCGAATTTGTGCTACACGGGCTTGGATGTTGGCTTCTTGACCTGCGCCGTCGATGATGGTGGTGTTTTCTTTGCCCACTTCGACGCGTTTGGCTTGACCCAACAGATCCAGTGTCACTTTTTCCAAAGTCAAACCGACTTCTTCAGCAATCACAGTACCGCCGGTCAGGATAGCGATATCTTCCAACATGGCTTTGCGACGATCGCCAAAACCAGGTGCTTTCACTGCCACAGTTTTCAGGATGCCACGGATGTTGTTCACCACCAATGTTGCCAGTGCTTCACCATCCACATCTTCTGCGATGATTAACAGTGGGCGGCCAGATTTTGCCACTTGTTCCAAGGTTGGCAGCAGGTCGCGGATGTTGGAGATTTTTTTGTCAAACAACAACACAAATGGGTTGTCCAGTTGTGCAATTTGTTTTTCTGGTTGGTTGATGAAGTAGGGCGACAGGTAGCCACGGTCGAACTGCATCCCTTCGACCACGTCCAGTTCGTCTTCCAAACCGGAGCCATCTTCAACGGTGATCACGCCTTCTTTGCCGACTTTTTCCATCGCAGCAGCGATTTTTTCACCGATCACGGTGTCGCTGTTAGCGGAAATCGAACCCACTTGGGCGATTTCTTTGGTGGTGGCGCAAGGTTTGGCGATTTTTTTCAGTTCTTCCACGATGGCGATGACAGCTTTGTCGATACCACGTTTCAGATCCATTGGGTTCATGCCGGCGGCAACGTATTTCATGCCTTCTTGTACCACGGCTTGTGCCAATACGGTGGCTGTGGTGGTACCGTCACCAGCGATATCGTTGGTTTTGGATGCCACTTCTTTCACCATTTGGGCACCCATGTTTTCGAACTTGTCTTTCAGTTCGATTTCTTTAGCAACAGACACACCGTCTTTGGTGATGGTGGGGGCGCCATAGCTGCGCTCTAACACCACGTTGCGACCTTTCGGGCCCAAGGTGACTTTCACCGCGTCGGCCAGAATGTTAACGCCATTGACCATCTTGGCGCGGGCGGAATCACCAAATTTGACTTCTTTTGCTGCCATAGTGTGTTACTCCAGTCGTATTCGAATCGTCTAACTAAACAAAAGTGTGTGTGGCTTATTCCACAATGCCCATCACGTCTTCTTCGCGCATCACCAACAGCTCTTCACCGTCCACTTTGACGGTTTGGCCGGAGTATTTGCCGAAGATCACTTTGTTGCCGACTTTCAATTCCAGAGGACGACGCTCGCCGTTCTCTAAGATCTTGCCATTACCAACGGCGATTACTTCACCCATGTCCGGTTTTTCGGCGGCATTGCCGGGCAAAACGATACCAGAAGCGGTTTTTTCTTCGGCTTCGAGACGTTTGATCACAACGCGGTCATGTAAGGGACGAATTGCCATGGAGTTCTCCTGATTCACTTAGGGAGTTACAACAAAATCGGTTATTAAATTGCGAGGGATTTCCCTCTGGGCGGGGTGTTGTTAGCACTCTGCCCTTGCGAGTGCCAATAATAGGAACGCCCCAAGGGGTTTTCAAGAGCCCACCGCAAGAAATTTTTAGCCTTTTTTCAGTCGTGCCAGCATCAAAGCCGTGTTATCCAAGGGTCTGCCGTCTTCACATAAATAGTCGCTCGCTAGCAAAGCTTGTGGCACATGGCCGGGTTGAATGCGTCGCCATTGTGCTGTTTTGGATTCTTGCCAGACGGTATTTTGGCTAGAAGCAATGGCAAACAATTTGAATTCGCGGCTATCACAACGCAGCCCTTGGTGGCTGATATTTGCCACGCCCTCCGTGCTGGTGATGCGCAGGGTGTAACGAATCACGGCATCGGTGCCAATGCTAAGACTGTCGGCATCGAGGGCAATTTGATTTTGATACACCGGCCCGCCAGCAATCACCAGCCATGAGGTATTGGTATTGGGATAGGTGGGGAGGGTGGTGGCGGCTTCTTGCCACACTTTAGGCGGTTCCCAATGATAGTTTTGATTAAAACGATCACGGTTATCGGCCCATGCTGCTTGGCCGAGGCTGGCGAGTAATAAGACGGTGAGACTGCGACGAAAAGACATCACGATGTAAAGTCCAATTTAAAGGTAAAACGATTGCGTTGAGTTGGGCGGCCGGCGTGGTAGCCTTGTTCGCTGATAATGACATCGCCGCGTGAGCGCACCATCAAAATAGTCGAAGCGGTGGTGCCATAGTCATCGCTTTGGATGAAAACAGGGGACAGTAGGCGTTCCAATGTAGTACCGACACCAGTATTAGGCAGGGTTTCTAACGGTGGATGTTCTGTATCTTGCAACCAGCTAAATAGCTCTTCTTCGGCTGGCAGGCGCTTGATCCCTTGTAGCCGATGTTTGAGCCGTTCTACCTTCGGCCACGAGGTATTGAGCTGGGCATTGGATAAACCAAATACACCGTGCGTCAATCGGGTGAGGGTATGGCGTGGGCTGTGATAGCAATACAAATCATCTACCCGCCCAAACAACAGATTAAACGGCGCATAGCTGCGGCTTTGTTGGGTGAGATGGTGGGCAAATTCTAAGCTCGAGAGTTGTCCACAGACATAATCGGTCACCAAGCTGCCGCGTGATAGTGCTTGTGGCGGGGGTTTGAGTCCCATCCGTACATTGGTGACGGCGGCAAAACGCCCGTTGCGATGTAATGCCAACCAACTGCCGCCGCCTTGTAAATCGCGACCGCCAAAAACCTCGGGTTGATCGGGCCACGGGCCAAGGGCCGCACTGGGACGACGATAGTATTCATCTCGATTGGCTGCCAACAGCAACACGGTGCCGGGTAGCGCCTTATAGTGTAAACCGATGAGACACATGACAAAGTCGCTTTGTATAAAGATGATTAGGCAGGCGTAGAATAGTCGCCTTTCTTGTCTAAACTCAAATCTCGTCTAATGGCTATGTCTGAACTGAACCCCTTACCCCCAATTGACCAAACCCTCGATTTATCGGGACTCAACTGTCCATTGCCCATTCTTCGTACCAAAAAAGCCCTAGCAGTTTTAGCTTCTGGCAATGTGGTTGCTGTGACTGCCACCGATCCGGCGGCACCTGCCGATTTTGCTGCTTTTTGCAAACAAACTGGCCACACTTTGCTGCGCTCTGAGACATTAGACAATGGCAAATTTTGGTTGGTCCTACAGCGTCGCTAAATGCAATTCACCTTAATTAAAAAGGAGTGTGTGTCCGTGTCTATCCTGATTCGTAATGCCCGCATGGTCAACGAAGGCCAAATTCAACAGGGCGATATGTTGATTCGTCATGGGCGGATTGAAAAAATGGCGGCGGAAATCAGTGCGCCCAGCGATATCAAACAAGAAATTGATGCTGCAGGTCGCTATCTCTTGCCCGGCATGATTGATGACCAAGTGCATTTTCGTGACCCCGGCTTGACTCATAAAGGGTCGATTGCCACTGAATCACGCGCTGCTGTGGCGGGTGGGATCACCAGTTTTATGGATATGCCCAACACCAAACCGCCGACACTGACTCAACAAGCCCTAACAGATAAGTTGGCGCTGGGGGCGCAAACTGCAACGGCTAACTATGCTTTTCATTTCGGCGTCAGTAACGACAATCTGGATGAAGTATTAAAGGTTGATCCACGACGTACCCCCGGCATTAAAGTGTTCATGGGGGCTTCAACCGGCAATATGCTGGTGGATGATCCCAAAGTATTAGAAGCCCTGTTCGCACAAGCGCCGACGATTGTGCTGACGCATTGTGAAGACACCCCGATGATCAGCGCCAACGAAGCGGCTTTCCGTGAACGCTTTGGCGATGCGGTGCCGGCGGTGTACCACCCGATTATTCGAGGTCGTGAGGCGTGTTTGAAGTCGTCCTCGTTGGCGGTGGAGTTGGCGCGGAAACATGGCACGCGGCTGCATGTGCTGCATATCACCACTGCTGATGAATTGGCGTTGTTTGACCAAGGCCCGATGGCGAATAAGCAAATCACCGCCGAAGTGTGTGTCCATCATTTGTTGTTTGATGAGCGCGACTACGCCGATTTGGGGTATCTCATCAAATGCAATCCAGCCATTAAAACCCGTCAAGACCGTGACGCACTGCGGGCGGCGTTGGCATCGAATGTGCTCGATATTATCGGCACCGACCATGCGCCACATACCCGAGAAGAAAAAGCCGGCCACTATTTCCAAGCGCCGTCTGGCTTGCCTTTGGTGCAACATGCGTTGGCAGGTGCGTTAGAGCTGGTACACGATGGCGTGTTGTCGATTGAACAATTAGTACAAAAGACCAGTCATAACGTGGCGCAACGCTTCCGCATAGAAGAACGGGGCTTTTTACGCGAAGGTTATTGGGCCGATGTGGTGTTAGTGGAGATGGCAGAGGGGGAAACCGTCAGCAATGACAACTGCCTCTATCACTGTGGTTGGACACCGTTTGCCGGTCGTCATCTGCGCTCTCGTGTATTAACCACCCTTGTTTCTGGTCAAGTGGCTTGGCACGAAGGCCAAGTCCGCCCAGATTGTCGTGGCATGGCGTTGCGTTTTTCTCTTTAACCAAATTTGACACAAGGAGGGCTCATGCTGAGACGATGGCTAGGTGGGATGTTATGTGGGGTGTTGGTGGCGTGTTCAGATGCGCCAACGACAGACAGTAAACCAAAAGGCCCCCCGCCTATCAGTGTCAGCATGGCCACTGCCAGTGTGCGTACCTTGGAACAACGGACAGCGGTGTTGGCCGAGGTGGAGTCGTTAAATGCCGCCACGGTGGTCAGTGAAACCGCTGGCCGTGTGGTGCAACTGCATGTCGATGTCGGTAGCCAAGTGCAAGCGGGTCAACTCTTGGCAACCATCGATGCCGCTGATCTCACCAATACCCGTCTGGCGCGTGATGCCGACGCGTTGCGTTTGCAAACTCAAGCCGAACAACAACAACGGCAAGTCAGCCGTTATCAACAACTATTTGAACAAGGGTTTGTGTCCTCGGCTTATTTAGAAGAACAAAAAACCCAATTAACCGCATTACAAAAACAGCTGAGTGCTGCCCAAGCACAAGCCGAGAATGCCCGCCGCGATCAGGCCCGCGCCGGAGTGAAAGCGGCCCAAGCTGGCACCATTGATAGCCGCTTGGTCAGTGAAGGCGAATATGTCTCGGTCGGGAAGGCGCTGTTTCGTTTGGTGGGGCAACAAGGTTTGCGTGCTCGTTTTGCCTTGTCAGAACGCGAGGGCAGTGTGTTGCGAGTGGGCAGCCCTGTGACATTAACAACAGAAACCGGTGATCGCTTCACTGCTGCTGTCAGTGAGATTCGTCCTGCGTTAGATAGTCAAAACCGTATGTTAGAAGCCTTGGTAGCGTTGCCACCGCAGGCGAAATTTCGTGTTGGACAAAGTGTTGAAGCTTCGGTGGTATTGAGCAGCAAACAAGCGTTGGCCGTACCGAGTATTGCCGTGGTAGCGCGGCAGCAAGGTTCGGTGGTGTTTGTCGCCGATAAAGGACAAGCTCGCGCTACGGTGGTGAAAACTGGCGTGGAAGATCAAGGTTGGGTGGAAATTGTGGACGGTCTCGCTGCCGGTACGCCGGTGGTCAGCGACGGCGCTGGTTTCTTATCTGATGGCGCAAAAATTAAAGCGAAAACCGAGAAGCAAGACAGCAAAGCAAGCAAAAATTCGCTAGAAGGCCGCCAGTCATGAGATTAGCCGAATTTTCGATTCGTCGTCATGTTCTGACGTATATGATGTCTGCGGTGCTGATTTTATTTGGCGTTTTGGCGTATCAACGTATTGGGGTAGATCGCTATCCCAATATCGAACAACCCATTATCAGTGTATCGACCACCTTGCGCGGTGCCACACCGGAAGTGGTGGATAACAGCATTACACAAGCGATTGAGTCCGCCGTGAACAGTGTGCCCGGGATTGATTTAATCGAATCGACTTCGAGCCCGGGCCGTTCCAGCGTCAAAATTACCTTTAATTTAGATAAAGATGTCGATGTTGCCTTCAACGAAGTGCAATCGAAAGTGAGTCAGGCACAGCGCAGTTTGCCCGATGAAGCCGACGCGCCGGTGGTGTCAAAAACCGATGCCAATTCGTCACCAATTATGTGGTTGTCGCTGACGGGGGATCGTACCTTGCAACAGCTGTATGACTACGGTGATAACGTGGTTAAAAAGCAGCTAGAAACCATTGATGGTGTTGGCGAGGTGTTGGTGCGTGGCCGAGGGGAGCGGGTGATTCGGATTGAGCTCGACCCTCTGCGTTTGGCACGCTATAGCCTGACGGCAAAAGAAGTACAAGACGCTTTTAAACGCGAACATTTACAACAAGCCGGTGGTTTTGTGGTGGCGGGGCCGCGTGAGTATTTGGTGGATCTCAACCTAGAGTTTCACTCGTTATCTGCCTTGCAGGAGATGGTGGTGGTGTGGCGGGGCAACGGCGCAGTGCGGTTGGCGGATGTGGCGCGGGTGATAGATGGCGAAACAGATATGCGTAATTTGTCGCGTATCAACGGTAAGCCAACGGTCAACCTCGGTATTGTGCGGATTGCCAACACCAATACGGTGGCGATTGCTGATGAAGTGCTACGGCGCATTGATAGCCAAATTCGCCCCAGTTTGCCGCCCGGAATGAATCTGGCGGTGGTGTCGAATGATTCTACCTTTGTGCTAGAGATGGTGGCGGCGCTGAAAAGCCATTTATTTGAAGGCACATTGCTGGCTGCCTTGGTGGTGTGGTTATTTTTGCGTAGCTGGCGCTCGACTCTTATCGTGGCCTTGGCTATTCCGGTTTCTCTACTGGGGGCCATCGCCTTAATGTATTTCCTCGGTTACACCTTTAACACCGTGACGCTGTTGGCGCTGCTATTGCTGATTGGTGTGGTGGTCGATGATGCCATTGTGGTGTTGGAAAACATTCACCGCCGGCGTGAAATGGGGCAACACGACCCAATGCAAGCGGCGATTGATGGCAGTCAGGAAGTGATTTTTGCTGTGATTGCGGCGACTCTGAGTTTGGTAGCGATTTTCCTGCCGGTGATTTTTTTATCGGGGATTGTCGGGCGCTTGTTTAATTCGTTTGCGATTGTGGTGTCGTTTGGGGTGATGGTGTCGCTGTTTGTTGCGGTGACGTTGACGCCGATGTTGTGCAGCCGCTTTTTGCAAGTAGAAACTCAACATGGCCGCCTGTATGTCTGGTTAGAGCAACAATTTATTGCTCTTGAACAATCGTATAGTCGTTTATTGCGTTTTTCGTTGCGCCATCGGTTGTTGATTTTATTGGTGGGGGTAGTGGCCGTCGCAGCGAGTGCGGTGCCGATGATGGCGATGAAAAGCGAGTTTTTGCCCGAAGAAGATGAAGGCCGCTTTATGGTCAATATTCGGACGCCGGTGGGGTCTAGCATCTACTACACCGATGAAAAAACCAAACAGGTCGAACAGATATTAAAACGCTATCCCGAAATCCAAAATGTGCTGGCGATTGTGGGCGGTTTTGGATCGAGCGGGGTGAATTCGACTTTTATGATTGTTCGGATGAAGCCGCGTGATGAGCGCAGTCAATCACAGCAACAGTTGTTGGGCGAAGTACGCAAGGCGTTAAGCGGGATTGCTGGGGCACGGGTGTCGGCGTTCCCCTATCCGCGTGTGGGTGAAACCCGTGGCGGCAAGCTGCAATTTGCTGTGGTGGGGCCCAATTTGAATGAAGTGGGTCAACAAGCGGCCAATTTACAACGGCTGTTATCGGCTGATCCGGCGATTGGGCGGGTGGATTTGGATGTGGATTTGAACTTGCCACAAATTCGCTTTGATATTCAACGTGATGCCGTGGCGAAATATGGTTTAACCGTTCAATCAGTGGCCGAGACGCTCAATCTTTTGTCGGCAGGCAGCAATATTGCCCAGTTTAACGGAGGTGGCAGCGGCACTCGCTACGATGTGCGGTTAAAAGCGGCGGACAGTGCGCTGACACGGCCAGAAGATTTGCAGAAAATTTATTTGCGTAATCAGCAAGGTGAGATGATTCGATTGGATAGCGTGTTGAAAATCGAGCGCAGTGTGGGGCCTACTCAAATTGAACGGCAAAACCTGCTGTATTCCGCCACGCTGAAAGGTTCGCCGACGGTATCGCTTTCTGAAGCGGTGGCGAAGGTAGAACAAGTGGCGCGTGATACTTTGCCCCCAGGTTATCGGATTGAAAAACTCGGTGAGGCGCGGGAATTGGAGCGCACCGGCGGTCAGTTGTTGTTTGTGTTCGGGTTGGCGTCGCTATTGCTGTATATGATTTTGGCCAGTCAGTTCAACTCGTTTGCACAGCCGGCGGTGATTATGTTGGCTGAACCACTGGCGGTGGTTGGCGGGCTGTTCGCGCTGTGGTGGACAGGCAATACCCTAAACACCTATTCGGTGATTGGTTTGATTTTGTTGATTGGTTTGGTGGCGAAAAATGCCATTTTGTTGGTGGATGTGACCAATCAGTTTCGCGCTAGAGGGATGTCGGTGGATGAGGCCTTGGCCGCCAGCTGCCCTATGCGTCTGCGTCCGGTGTTAATGACCTCGCTGACGGTGATTTTGGCGATGTTCCCAGCGGCATTGGGCTTGGGGGCGGGGGCAGAAACCAATGGCCCGCTGTCGATTGCGGTGATTGGTGGCATGTTAAGTTCGACTTTACTGACGCTTGTGGTTGTCCCCGCCGCATATTCGTTGTTGGAAAATGCGCTAGCGCGGCGGGCGGCTCGCTAACGGTACATAAAAATCAAACCGTGTGCTTTTTCCTTGTAGTTCTGCATTCGGCGGGGGGCCGGGGATGCGTTCGCCCAAGCGTGGACGCTTCACCACCACCCGCTTTTTTGCCACTTGTAAGGCTGCCGCCAACAAGCGTTCACTATCGAGATCATCGCCAATGCAGTGTTGAAAAGCCTGCATGTCTTTTTTAGCAGCGGCGCTTTTTCCTGTATCTGGAAACATCGGGTCGAGATACACCACATCGGGCCGTTGCGCGCTGTCTAACGTCAGCAACCAATCTGCTGCATCAGCGTGAACCAACTGCATTCTTTCCACAATGTCAGCGGTGTCTGAGTGGGCGGCGGCGCGCGCGAGGCCATCGGCAAGTAAAGCGGCGGCCACTGGCG
The DNA here is from genome assembly GCF_000420525.1 of Aquaspirillum serpens DSM 68. Taxonomy (GTDB): domain Bacteria; phylum Pseudomonadota; class Gammaproteobacteria; order Burkholderiales; family Aquaspirillaceae; genus Aquaspirillum; species Aquaspirillum serpens. The sequence goes on along the minus strand of NZ_ATVC01000056.1, from coordinate 8,084 downwards.
AGCGTTCAATCAGTGTCACTTCACATCCCAACGTGGCTAACACAAAAGCATCACGGCCTAAACCGGCGGTGGCATCGACAACCTGTGGCAGATAACTGCCTTTGATACCGATGGCTTTCGCCACCGGTTGCCCTTTTCCACCACCAAATTGGCGACGATGGGCGGCGGCACCTTCGACAAATTCAGCCATCACCGCCCCGTGAGCATGGGGATGTTCCAAACTGAGCTGGGTCTCGCGCAACACCAAGGCATAGCCATCGCTGGGCAGGTGGTCTTGCAATGACAACGCAAATTGCACAGCAAAGGCTTCGGCTTCGTGTTGACGATTTGGTGCTAAACAAACAAGGGGAGGCAGAACGGGCATAGTGTATTTCTCAACAACTTCTTAAAGGGTGTTGACCGCAGCGGCAGTTTGCTAGACTGGCTACTGTCATGACAAAAGGGGTCGGCAGTGGGTTATGGCTTGGCTTTAGCATTGGGTATTACATTGCCACATAGTTTACCGTCAATCGTACCTTGGCCGGTATCGCTGCTGTTGGCGATGGCTTTTGCGGCGGTGGCAGTGGTGAGCCGAAAGTCGCTACTTTGCTGGGGATGTCTATTGCTGTTGGGTGTCAGTTGGAGTGCTTGGCGTATCGACCATCGCTTGGCACAACAGCTCCCTCCGGCATGGGAAGGTCGCACTATCGAACTTACTGGGCAAGTGGTTGGTTTACCCGAGATGACACGCTATGGCTGGCGCGTTGAGTTCGAGGTTGACGACGTGCTCACAGCGGATCACACCCTGCGCTTGCCCTCGTGTTTGACTTTGTTTGATAGCCGCCAGCAATTACCGCCTACTTTACTTGTCGGATCACATTGGCAGATGCAGGTTCGGTTGAAACGGATGCACAGTGTGGTCAATCCGTATGGCCGTGAGTTGGAGTCAAGCTTATGGGCCAATGCGCAACTGGTGTCAGGTCAAATCCGCCGCACCGTTCCTCTTTCCCCTCGCTTCAGTGAAACATGGTCGATTGACCACTGGCGCGACCGTATTCGCCAACATATTGCCCAACAGCTGCCGAATCAGCGTTACGCTGGTTTGGTCAGTGCCTTGGTAATCGGTGACCAACAAGCGATTCCCGCTGAACAATGGCAACTGTTTCAACGCACTGGTTTGATTCATCTCATCAGTATTTCTGGGGTTCATCTCACTTTAGCGGCGGCGGGGGTGGCATGGATGACCGCATTGTTGTTGCGTGGGTGTGCTGTTCAAACCGCACACCGCCCGATTATCGCGGCAGCGGCGTTGTTATTTGCCGCAGTGTATGCCCTGTTAGCTGGGTTTTCTGTCCCGACACAGCGTTCCTTTTATATGTTAGTGGCAGTGACGTGGGCATTAAGTCGGCGTGAACCGTGGCCGTTGCCAAAAATTTTGTTGTTTGCGGCGTTGGCAGTATTGATTCCCGACCCTTTCGCAGTGTTAACCCTCGGCTTTTGGCTATCCTTCGGCACGGTGGCGGCAATGGCCTTGGCGGTGGTGGGCTATGTGCGGCGGCCAAGTGGGTGGAGGCTGTGGTTAGATGCCCAATGGGGCGCTAATGTCTTGACCTTATTACCGGTGTTGGTGCTGTTTCAAACAATCAGTTGGGTTGCACCATTAGCCAACGCCTATGCGATTCCTCTGATTGGAGGCTTTGCCACTGGACTATTGCTGTTGGCGACTGCGCTACCGGTTTCGTGGGCTTTGCCGGTGGCACATCAGATATTGGTGTGGTTGTTATGGCCGGTGGAATACATCGGGCAGTGGCCGCAGTGGGTGATGGCAGTGCCTGAACCGTTGGCATTATTAGCCGCTATCTTGGGTTGTGGTTTATTGCTTGTGCCGTTTGGCGTGGGGGGACGCGGTTTTGCGGTGCTGTTGTTATTGCCGCTATTTTTTGCGCCACCGCCGCGCCCTGCGCTGAATGAGGTGTGGTTGACGGTGTTGGATGTCGGTCAAGGGTTAGCGGTATGGATTCAAACCGCCCACCATAGCCTGTTGTATGACACCGGCCCGCGTTTGGGTGAGCGTGATATGGGGGAACGGGTGGTGGTGCCACAGTTACACGCGGCTGGAGTGACCCAACTCGATGCGTTGATTTTAAGTCACGATGACCTTGACCATGTCGGTGGCACGGCCGCTGTTGCCGCCGCTTTTTCGGTGCAACAATGGTTGGCTCCCTATCGCTTAGCCAGTGCAACACAACTGTCCGCGTCGTTTGTCCCATGTCGGCAGGGGATGGTGTGGCAATGGGACGGGGTGGAGTTTGCTTTTTTGCATCCAGTCGTTGGCGAACCGCAGCGCGATGACAACGGCCAGTCTTGTGTATTACGAGTGCGAGCCGGCTCGCAGGCGATGTTGTTAACCGGTGATATTACTGCGGCAGAAGAAGCACAATTAGTCCAACAACAGCCAGACTTATTGCGCTCACAAGTGTTGTTAGCGGCGCATCACGGCAGCCGCACTTCCTCCAGTTTGGCGTTTTTAAACACCGTGGCACCGGAACAAGTGATCGTCAGCGTGGGATATCGCAATGCTTTCCGCCATCCTCAGCCTCAGGTATGGGAACGGTTTTTATGGGTGGCAAAACAGCGCTGGCGCACCGACCGTGATGGCGCAATTCGCGTGCATCTGACACCCAACCAAAGCCATATTCACGCCCAGCGTGCCGAGGCACGCCGCTATTGGTATGCCGCCAGCGCCGGCAGCGGTGATTAAGCTCACTGCCTCAATCACCACGCCATGGCATCACCGGTACAGTGGAAATGCTGTTGGCTGGTGCGCCTTCGATTAACTTACGGCTAATGGCGAGATAAACCAAAGTCCGGTTTTTTTCATCCCATAACCTGACCACGCGGGTTTCTTTAAACAACAGCGAAGTGTCTTCGCTAAACACGGTCTCTTCTTCGGGGAGCTTAGCTGGCAAGCTGATAGGGCCGGTTTGACGACAGGCCAGCGAAAACTGCGAGGGGTCTTGTGCCAAGCCCAAACTGCCGGAAATGCCTCCCTTACGCGCTTGGCTTACATGACAGGTTACCCCTGGCACTTTTTTATCGTAAAACGCCTCGACACACACACGGTGGTTCGCGCCCAATAATTTCCATGCTGTGGTGGCACATCCCACTGTCTCTGCGGCGGCGGTCATCGCCCACAGTGAAACCACGCCAGCCACTGCCACACGAAGTAAGCTGCTCATACCGCACTCAATTCTTGATAGAGATTGACGAACTCTTGGCTCAGTTTGTGTTTAGGGTCGAAATGGATCAGCGGCTTGGCGGCTTGGTGTGATTCACGGATTTTGACTGAGCTGGACAGGCGCACCGTTCGCACTGGCAAACCTTCGGCTTCGAGTTCTGTTACCAATTTCACCGGCAAAGCGGCGCGGGGTTGGAATTGGTTGACAATCACCCCTTCCACTTCCAGCGAACGATTATGGTCATTGCGAATTTCTTCGACATTTCCCATCAGGGTATATAAGGCTTGGCGCGAGAAGGTATCGCAATCAAAAGGAATCAAACAGCGATCAGCGGCAATCAGTGCCGAACGGGTGAAGAAATTGAGTGCCGGAGGGGTATCAATCCAGATTTCGTCGTATTGCTCGCTCAACTCGTTGAGGGCATCCCGCAATTTATACATCTTATAGCGGGCTTCTAATTTACCTGCCAGCTCGCCCAATTCGGGATGAGAGGCGATCAAAAACAAATTCTCGAACGGGGTGGCTTGGGCAAATTCATGATTTTTTTTGGCGAATAAGCTGAAGTTTAAAATCTGCTCAAAGAATTCAAATAACCCTGGTTGGGTGCTGGGGGCACCAAGCAAATAATGGCTGAGGTTGCCCTGTGGATCGAGGTCAATTAACAACACTTTTCGCCCTTGCCACGCGGCAATGGCAGCGAGGTTGGCGGTGATGGTTGATTTACCCACCCCCCCTTTTTGGTTAAACACCACTCTGCGAATCGCTGGCATCACTTTTTCCCTTTAGTTCGCTGGGCAAACTCGTTGTTTTTGTTGTTCGCTGGCCGATTTACTGCTGATGGGCTGGCTGCGGCTTTCTTGTTCGCTATAGCGATAGGTCACCACCAAGCGGTTGTTTTCATCATATAGCGTGGTGTCTAACAGGCGGTAGGTCTGATTGGCACAGTCAATTTCCCATGTGTTTAAGGAATGTTTGTGCCGAGGGACGGTGAGGAAATTTTCTTTAGCGAGATTAAAGATAGTTTTCCGGTCGCGAAAAGTGACTTTATTGCCTTGCCGTTTAATCGAGAGTTTGTCGAGTTCGTGCATGGTATTGCCATTCGGGGTGACCCCGAGGTTTTCCCAATCGGCGTTGGGTGAACTGCTACTTCCGGTCTGTCCCCCTTGTGGGGTGGCACAGCCTGCCAACATCAACAGAGCAGCCAACCCTGCCCCAACTAAACGAAACTGACACTTCTGCATGCTGAATCCTTTGCTGACTGCGATCTTCCCGCCGCCAAGGGGGGTAAAACGCTTACAATTATTGGCTTTCCTGCCTATTTTGCCCAATCCATGACTACTGCGTCTGACATTTTGCATCATGTTTTTGGTTATACCGCGTTTCGTGGAGATCAGGAAGCTATCGTCAATCACCTTGTCAACGGCGGTGATGCTTTAGTGGTGATGCCAACCGGTGGCGGAAAATCGCTGTGTTTTCAGATTCCTGCTTTGTTGCGTGACGGTATCGCCATCGTGGTCAGCCCATTGATTGCGTTAATGCAAAACCAAGTGGCAACCTTGACCGAACTGGGGGTGGCGGCGGCTTATTTGAATTCTGCCCAAACACCAGAACAGGCGCGTGAGGTGGCGAAGGCGATGCAGCGCGGCGAACTCAAACTGGTGTATGTGGCACCTGAGCGTTTGTTACAGCCGCGTTTTTTGGCTTTTTTAGCCAGTTTGCCGCTGGCGCTGTTTGCGATTGATGAGGCGCATTGTGTCAGCCAATGGGGGCACGATTTCCGACCGGAATACCGTCAGCTCGGTGTATTGGCACAACATTTCCCAACTGTGCCGCGCATTGCCCTTACCGCCACCGCCGATGCACAAACGCGGCAAGAGATTCAACACCATCTCGAACTCGAACAAGCACAGCTGTTTTTATCCAGCTTTGCCCGTCCCAATCTGCACTATCGCGTGGTACAAAAAAACCAAGCCAAACAACAGTTGCTGGCGCTGATTCAAAACCATTATCGCGAGCAATCGGGGATTGTGTACTGTGCTTCACGCAAACGAGTTGAGGACATCACCGCATGGCTGGTTGAACAAGGTATTTTAGCGTTGCCTTACCATGCGGGTTTGCCACATGCCATGCGTGAACAACACCAACAGCAGTTTTTGCGTGATGATGGCGTGGTGATGGTGGCAACGGTGGCGTTTGGCATGGGCATTGATAAACCGGATGTGCGTTTTGTCGCCCATGTCGATTTACCGCGTAGCCCAGAAAGTTTTTATCAAGAGTCGGGGCGGGCGGGGCGTGATGGTCTGCCGGCACTCAGTTGGCTGTGTTATGGCCTAAGCGATGTGATGCAAATTCAGTTCATGGTTACCCAGTCGGCACTTAGCCCCGACCGCCAACAGGTGGAGCTGAATAAATTACAAGCGATGTTGGCCTATTGCGAAACCAATACCTGCCGTCATCAACAGCTATTAGCCCATTTTGGCGAAACAGTAGCGCCATGTGGCAAGTGTGATAACTGCTGTCAACCGCCGGCCTTGTTTGATGCGACGGTGCCGGTACAAAAATTACTGTCTTGTCTTTATCGGACAAATCAACAATTGGGTGCTGCACAGATTATTGACATTCTATTAGGGAAAGCCGAACACAACGATACGGCGGCATGGCGGCATCTTTCCACCTTTGGGATTGGTCAGGAACTGACTCAGCGTGGATGGCGGGCGGTGATTCGGCAATTATTAGCCCGTGGCCTATTAAAATTGGGTGATGCGCCGCGACATGCGCTGTTGTTGTCGCCCGAGTGCCGTTCGATTTTGAAAGGTGAACAGCCGGTTTGGTTGCGGCCCCTTGAAAGCAAAAATAATAAGTGGATTGCACAAACTGGTGAACGTTGGTTACGTACCGAACGACAAGAACGACTATGGCAACGCCTACGCCGATGGCGTAAAGAAGTGGCTGAGGCGCATAATGTGCCGGCCTATGCCATTTTTCTTGATCGCACGCTGCGCGAATTGATCGAAAAGCTTCCTGAGAATGCAACCGAACTCAGGCATATTACTGGGGTTGGCGAAAGTAAAGTGGCGCGTTACGGCCAACAACTATTGAATTTACTGCATCAGGCAGAGTGAACCTCATTGCCTGTTGCGAGATGACCTTGTTTTCTGGAGCGAATAAATGCCCGTCAATTTACCTGTATTAAATTCTGCCGAATTGCCTGCTGTGGCGGGTGTCTCGTTGGCGTATGCCGAAGCTGGGATTAAAAAGCCCGGCCGTAAAGATGTGTTGTTAATGACTTTGGCTGAAGGCAGCACGGTCGCTGGTGTGTTTACCAAAAATCGTTTTTGTGCTGCACCGGTTCACCTGTGTCGTGAACATTTAACCAGTGGCGAGGCTATCCGCGCCATCGTGGTCAATACCGGCAATGCCAATGCAGGGACAGGCGAAGAAGGCCGGCAACGGGCGACGCGTGTGTGTGATGCGGTGGCCGCTGAGTTGGGGTGTACGCGGCAACAAGTCTTGCCTTTCTCTACCGGTGTCATTCTTGAACCCTTGCCATACGAAAAAATCATTGCCGCTTTACCCGAGCGCAAAACCGCTGATTGGGCTCAGGCTGCCGAGGCGATCATGACCACCGATGTGTTGCCAAAAGCGACATCACGTCAAATTGTGGTGGATGGCAAAACAATCACTATTACAGGTATTGCAAAAGGCGCGGGGATGATTCATCCCAATATGGCAACCATGCTCGGTTTTATTGCCACCGATGCTGCTGTGCCGCAGGCCTTATTACAAGCCGTCGTGAAAGAAGTGGCGGATGTCTCTTTTAATAGCATCACCATTGATGGTGATACCTCGACCAACGACTCCTTTATTCTGGTTGCGACTGGACAAAGCGGTGTCGAGATAGCCGAGCGTGATACCCCTGCTTTTGCTCCCTTCTATCAAGCCTTGCGCGAGGTGGCTGAACAACTGGCACAGGCCATTGTTCGCGATGGTGAAGGCGCAACCAAATTCATGACCATTAAGGTTGAAGGTGGAAAAACCATCGACGAATGTAAAGCGATTGGCTATGCCATCGGCCGTTCTCCGTTGGTCAAAACTGCCTTCTTCGCTTCAGATCCCAACTTGGGCCGGATTTTGGCTGCGATTGGCTATGCCGGTATTGACGATCTGGATGTTGAGAAGCTGTCTTTGTATTTAGATGATGTGCTGGTGGCGGTGAATGGCGGGCGTAACCCTGCCTATCAAGAAGAAGATGGTCAGCGTGTGATGAAACAGGCAGAAATCACGATTCGGGTGGTGTTGGGCCGTGGTGAGGCCAATGCGACCGTGTGGACATGTGATTTTTCGTATGATTACGTAAAGATCAATGCTGACTACCGCAGCTAATTGACAGATTAAGCCTCTTTTTTGCAAAGGAAAGTGGCTTAACAAACAATCATTTATCTAATTCTCCAAACTTTTTCTGTTTTCAGCTGTTGACGAGTATGGAGGAGGTGGGTATAGTTCGCTTCCTCGCTGCAACACAGCAGCAGCAAACAGCGTTTAGCTGTTTGATCGATCTTTAACAGAATACAACCGATAGGTGTAAGCGCTTGGACATCAAGCGCTTGCACAAATGAAATACGTCAGTATTGAGTTTTGTGAGCGAAAAAAGTTTAAACAGAGATTGAACTGAAGAGTTTGATCCTGGCTCAGATTGAACGCTGGCGGCATGCTTTACACATGCAAGTCGAACGGTAACAGGGTGCTTGCACCGCTGACGAGTGGCGAACGGGTGAGTAATGCGTCGGAACGTGCCGAGTAATGGGGGATAACGCATCGAAAGGTGTGCTAATACCGCATACGCTCTGAGGAGGAAAGCTGGGGATC
>NZ_ATVC01000055.1 GCF_000420525.1 Aquaspirillum serpens DSM 68 | reverse complement strand
TTAAAGAATTGGGTCGATCTGTTTGAACATTGGCAGGAGCAACACATCATGGCACAGCTGACACATACCCCAGTGGTGACTGCACTACGTTCTTTAGAAACCCTCAGCCAAACCAAAGAAGAACAACTGCGCGCCATTGCACGGCAACGTGCGGTTTGGGATTACAACACGGAGATTCAAGTCGCAGAAGAACGTGGTGAACAGCGAGGGCTGGAGATGGGAATTCAAAAAGGTATGCAAAAAGGCCGTGAGGAAGGCCGCGAAGAAGGCATGAAAATATTCCTCCGCAGTATGATCGAAACAAAATTTGGTCAGCCGTTGCCGGATTGGGTGTTGTCGCGGTTACGGACAGCAACGCCGGAGCAGTTGCAGCAATGGGGAGTGTCGTTAACGCAGGCGCAGCGGTTAGAGGATATTTTCGAGGGTTGATCAGCACCCGTAGTAAGGGCAGTCCCCTGTGCCAGCCCTACTATTTGTGCTACACACGGCGATGTTTTGCCATTTTTTACCGATATCGTGGGCACAGAAACGTGCCCACACTACCGAACTCAACAAAAAGCCCCTGTTTAAACAGGGGCTTTTGCAATTCAATTTCGCTCAATCAAATGGGCGTGGTGGTGGGGTTTTTTCACTGGATGGCGGCAAAATTGGCAATTTGAAATCAGGTTGTTTGCCGGTCAATGTTTTCAGGAACGACACCACATCTTCCACTTCTTGCTTGCTGAACTGACGGCCCAACTGTAACCGCCCCATGATATCGACTGCCTGATGCAAAGTAGCCGCCTCACCATCATGGAAGTAGGGATAGGTCAATTCCACATTACGCAAGGTAGGTACTTTGAAATTAAAGCGGTCAGCATCCTTCCCCGTCACCGCCACTCGGCCTTCTGCTGGGCTGGTCGACGCATAAGGCTGCACTAAACCCATCTTCTGGAAAGAATTTCCGCCGACAGCAGGTCCGTTGTGACAAGCAACACAACCACTGGTTTTAAAAGTTTGATAACCGCGCAACTCTTGTACCGTTAAGGCTTTTTTGTTGCCTTTCAGCCACTGGTCAAAACGGGAGTCAGGAGTCACCAACGTATCTTCAAATGCTGCGATAGCCTGTGTCACACGGTCGATGTTGACATTCTTGTCACCAAATACCGTCTTAAATTCATTCACATATTGAGGAATCGAGGCCAATACATCGACGGCTAATTCGTGGGTAAAGGCCATTTCGCCCGGATTGGCGATTGGCCCACCGGCTTGTTCCTTCAAATCTTTTGCGCGGCCATCCCAAAATTGGGCCAAGTTAAGACTGGAATTCAGCACAGTCGGCGCATTGATCGGCCCCTTTTGCCAGTTGTGGCCAATCGATGTTTTCAGGTTGTCCGACCCACCCATCGACAAATTGTGACAGGAGTTACAGGAAATAAAGCCAGAACGCGACAAGCGAACATCAAAAAACAATTTCTTGCCCAGCTCTACCATAGCGGGGTTTTTCACCTTCGCGGGCTGAATCGGTTGAATTGGCTCATTCATCGGTGCCGCCACCACCGAGCCCCCCATCAACAGACTACAGCCAATGGCCACTGCGATTTTTTTCATCATGATAAAGCCCTCACTGATCGAGATGAGACAGTGATGAGTGTAGAGATACACTACCTAAAATATTTGAGCCATATCAAATAAAACGACATTGTAGCGATTTTTTACGTTTTTGTTGTTTTAGAAAAGAGTTTAGAAGTCTTCTAACTCACTGATCGGGTGCATATCGTGATTGAAAAAGCGATAGACATTGCGGCCTTGTGCTTTGGCATGGTACATCGCAGTATCTGCTTGTTTTAACAGCGTATCGGCCTGATCAGCATCAGTGGGGAACAAACTGATACCGATACTGGGCGTGGTATAGAGCTCGTGACCTTCGATGTGATAAGCCGCACCGAGGCGATGCAAAATTTTCTCCGCGACAGCTGCCGCTTCATTGACATGCCCCAGTTGTAACAACTCCACCACAAACTCATCGCCACCCAATCGCGCCACCACATCATTACGGCGAACAGTTTCCTTCAACCGATTCGCGACTTCAATCAACAACTTATCACCCACTTCATGACCATAGGTATCGTTAATCGGTTTAAAACGGTCTAAATCGATAAACAGCACGGCCAACATGGCACAGTCTTGTTTCGCTTGTCGAATATCCTCAGCCATGCGCTGATGTAGCGTAAAACGATTGGGCAAGCCCGTCAGATAATCGTGATGAGCAAGATGACGAATTTTTTCTTCGTTGCGTTTTTGATCGGTGATATCGGTGAAACTGGCAATGTAATAAATCACCTCGTGCTTACTGTTACGCATCACCGAGATATTGAGCCACTTCGGATAAATCTCGCCGTTGTTACGTTTATCCCAAATCTCACCCTGCCAATGCCCATGCTGTTCCAAACTCATCCACATTGCCTCATACACCGAGGTGGGGGTTTGTCCTGCAGATAATACGCTTGGGTTCTGCCCCAAAATTTCTGGCAACGCATAACCCGTCAGACGGGTAAATGCGGGGTTGGCTGCAATAATGCGGTTTTCGGCATCACTGATAAAAATCGCCTCGGCACTGTGCTCAAAAGCACAGGCTAGTAGCTGTAATTTATCGTCTTGCTCACGTAAACGGCGCAAATGGGTTAACCACAAAAACGCCATGATGCCCACCATCACCGCAAGACTGATACCGAGAATGCGATAGCGCAATAAATTCGAGTCCGCCCACACTGCATGATGCCAACCTTGTTGCGGCGCCAGCCCCAATTGCCATGTCGAACCACCGGGGAGATTGACTTCTAACAGCACTGGACGGTGTTCGAATACCTCGGCCTTACCATAAATCATGCCACCTTGTGCCCCGAGACCATCACGGCCACGCAAGCCGATTTCTAAACCAGGATAGGGTTTATCAATCCCAGTGGCGTGTAACAGCGTGGTGCTATTCATCACCACCGACAACAAACCCCAATATTCGCCATAGCGAGGGTGATCTTCGTTGGAAATAAAAATTGGCACTCGATTGATAAAGGCCTGTCCCCCTTGTACCAAGTTCACCGGCCCCGCCACCATCGGCTTACCTGTACGCATAATTTGCAACACACTATCGCGTTGTTCGGGATGGTGCATATAGGCAAGGCCCATGGCCTTTTCATTCCCTTTTAATGGCACCACATACCGCACCACATTATCAGGGGCGGCCACGATATGGCGAACATGGTTGTTCACGCGCAACATCTGTTGCGTCATACGAGCAAATTGGTCTTCGGTAAATTCGGGATTACCACTGATAAAGGTGCTCAGGCCAAAACTTAAATGCAGCGGCGCGTTGATTTCATGCTCAATGCGAGCACGCAGTTGACTGGCCTGCGTCGTGATGTCACTGCGTAGGCGGTCGATTTCGCGTTGTTCTTCCGAATGCTCAATCAATAAACTCATCACCAACACCACCCCTGCCACCAACCCCGCCCCCAATAGCGGATAGACCCGCCAGCGGCGTTGCATGGCACGCCAAGACTGGATGGAAAATTGTTCCGACTTTAGCGGAGTGTTGGTAGGCAAGCGCGGCATGGTAAGCTTTCAAGAAAAACCACAGCAGATGCTTAGGCTTGAACGGCTTGGATCAAGATTTCCACTCGACGATTGAGGCGTTTACCTGCCTCGGTAGCATTTGACGCACGGGGTTGTTTTGCGCCTAAACCGTAGTACGACAACCGCTGTTGGGCAACATTGCGCCCTTCGAGGTAATCATTGACCGCTTTTGCCCGATTTTGTGACAACGGTTGGTTGATTCGATCGCTGCCACTGCTATCGGTATGACCCGTAATGGTCAGCGTTGTTTTGCCGTACTTGTTCACAATATCGGCAATCTTATTCATCGTTGGATAAAAACCGCCTTTAATCGCATACGAATTCACATCAAAGGCAGTGCTATCCGTCATGGTCACCACGATTGAATGATCGGCGTTTTTCACCACGGTGATAGCGCCTGATTGAATCTCAGACGTCAAACTGCGGGTAAAGTCTTTGGCTTGGTTATCCATGTACGCACCAATGGCAGTACCGGCCAATCCACCGCCAATCGCACCAATTAACGCGCCTTTACCCCGATTTTTATGGTTGATTAACGCACCAGCCACAGCACCACCCAAAGTGCCCATGATGGCGCCTTTTTCGGTGTTGTTCATATCGCGTGGACGGCCATATTGATCGGTTGCACACGCACTTAACAACAGTGAACTGATCACTAAGCCAAGAACAGATTTCTTTAACATCACAAATCCTCTAGTGGAATGGAAGGTCGAGCAAGGCAACATGTGTTTGGCTTAGCCGAGGCAAAGTCAACACAGCCTCCTTTTTTTAGGTATCGCTGTGTTATTTTGCGCGCATTGCTGATATTTATGCTAGCTCACTGACGCAGAAAATAAGCGTTCTAATGCCATTCCCGGGTCGTTTTCTCGCATAAATGCCTCACCCACCAAGAAAGTCTCTACCTTTTGTTGCCGTAGCTGTGCCACTTCCGTCGGCGTCCGAATACCACTTTCTGTGACCACAATCCGCTGAGGCTGATAATCTGGCAACAAATCAAGGGTGTGTTGAATACTGACTTCGAATGTGCGGAGATTACGGTTGTTGACCCCAATCAGCGGCGTTTGTAAACGCTGGGCGCGTTCCAGTTCTGCTGCATCATGGACTTCGACCAACACCGACATCCCCAAGGCAATGGCTTGCGCTTCAAAATCTTGCAGCTGGGCATCGTCTAAAGCCGACACAATCAATAAAATGCAATCGGCCCCCATCGCCCGTGCTTCAAAAATTTGATAGGGATCGACCATAAAATCTTTTCGCAACACCGGTAAATCACACGCCGCCCGCGCCGCCTGTAAATACGCTGCTTGCCCTTGAAAGTATTGCTCATCCGTCAACACCGACAGACACGCCGCACCATATTGGGCATAACTTTGTGCAATCGCCACAGGGTCGAAATCAGCACGAATCACCCCTTTTGAAGGGCTGGCTTTTTTAATTTCTGCAATCACAGCGGGCTGTTGTGCTGCGTGTTTAGCGCGAATGGCTGCTACAAAATCGCGGACATCGTGGCGTGCTTCGGCTTGGGCGCGTATTTCGGCGAAAGGCAGTGCCGCACGGGATTTCGCGACTTCTTGATGTTTGGTTTGCAGAATGGTTTGGAGAATATCGGACATAAGGGTTAGCACGAAGAAAGAATGAAAAATTATCAAAACTGATCATAGCAGAGCCGCCTAACTTGCGTGCTCTGCTATGGAGAAAATTGCCATCTTAAAAACGACGTTTGAGATGGGTTTGGTGCATGATGGTAGTGGCAATTTCCTCGATCGACTTGCTGGTGGTGGTGATATACGGAATGCGGTGATGGCGGAACATGGCCTCGGCTTCAGCGACTTCAAAGCGGCAGTTATCTAACGAGGCATAATGACTGTTTGGCCGCCGTTCGCTGCGAATTTGTACCAAACGATCAGGCTGAATGGTCAAGCCGAATAATTTACTGCGATAGGGCAACAACAATTTAGGCAAAGTCGGCGCGCCAAAATCATCAGGCGTGAGAGGGTAGTTAGCTGCTTTAATACCGTATTGCAAAGCAAGGTATAAGCAGGTCGGCGTTTTTCCCGAGCGCGACACCCCAACCAAAATCACATCTGCCTCATCCAAATCACGAGGCTTCACGCCGTCATCATGATTCAGCGAGAAATTCACCGCATCAATACGGTGACCGTATTTCTCGTCATTGCCAATCCCATGAGATTTACCTACCTGCCGTGAAGCGGTCATCCCCAACTCTTGCTCAATCGCCCCAATAAAAGTTTCAAAAAAATCCACCACCACCGCATGATCTTTGATACTAAGCAAGGCATGTTGTACCGCACGGTCAACAATACTGAGAAATACCAAGGGTTTGTGATGGTCGTATTCAGCTCGATCGCGGATCAGACGAGCCGTTTCTTCGGCCTTCTCGACAGTGTCGATAAAAGGCAAGGTTTCACGTTTAAACTCCAAGGTATCGAACTGAGTCAGCAGGGTATGACCCAGCGATTCAGCGGTAATCCCAGTGCGATCTGAGATAAAAAAAGCAGAGCGGCGGTGTGGCATATGGGCAATTTCCTAACAAAAAGTGAGCAAGATACAGGGGATATGCCAAAAATTTTGGCTTTTCTTCCGTTTTGTGCAGTGCAAAATGTTACGTTTTAGCTGCGGTTTCGGCTAGAATGCGGCCTTTCTTAGTCCCCCTCATCGTCATCCCCCTCCAAAACAGGAAGCTTGATAATGGCAGAGAATTACGTTGTCTGGTTCGACAAGCTACGTATGACCGACGTGGAACACGTTGGTGGTAAAAATGCATCGCTTGGCGAAATGATTAGCCAACTTGCCAGTTCCGGTGTGCGTGTCCCCGGTGGTTTCGCAACAACCGCCCAAGCGTATCGCGATTTTCTGGCTCACAACGGTTTGTCGGATCGTATCAACGAGATGCTTGCCAAGCTCGACGTCGAAGATGTCGTGGAACTGGCCCGCGTTGGTAAAGAAATCCGTCAACTGATTGTTGATACGCCTTTCCCCGCCCAACTGGAAAACGAAATCCGCACCGCTTACGAGCAAATGGTAGCGGATTCTGGCGCAGAAATTTCGGTTGCGGTACGTTCGTCCGCTACAGCCGAAGATTTACCTGACGCCTCGTTTGCAGGTCAACAGGAAACTTTCCTTAACATTCGCGGCTTTGACAATGTGATGGGTGCCATCAAACATGTCTTTGCCTCGCTCTACAACGACCGCGCTATCTCGTATCGCGTCCACAAGGGCTTTGCTCACGATGTGGTCGCCTTGTCCGCCGGTATTCAACGCATGGTGCGTTCCGACTGCGGTGCAGCCGGCGTGATGTTCACCATCGATACCGAATCGGGTTTTGACGATGTGGTGTTCGTGACCGCCTCTTATGGCTTGGGCGAAACCGTGGTGCAAGGTGCCGTCAACCCTGACGAATTCTATGTTCACAAACCAACGCTGCAAGCAGGTCGCCCTGCGATTTTGCGTAAGAACATGGGTTCGAAACTGATCAAGATGGAGTTCACCGAGAACCGCGAAGCCGGTCGTTCGGTGCGCACCTTGGATGTTGACCCTGAATTGCGCCGTCAATTCTCGCTGTCGGATGCCGACGTGGAAGAATTGGCACGCTTTGCCCTGATTATCGAAAAACACTACGAGCGTCCAATGGACATCGAGTGGGGTAAAGATGGGGTCGATGGCAAGCTCTACATCCTGCAAGCGCGTCCAGAAACCGTCAAATCGCAAGAATCGCGTGTTGATACCCTGCGCCGCTATCGCTTGAAAAACAAATCACCTTTGCTGGTTGAAGGCCGTGCCATTGGTCAAAAAATCGGCCAAGGTGTGGTGCGTTTAATTCAAGATGCCAGCGAGATGGATCGCGTCAAACCAGGCGATGTGTTAGTGACCGACATGACCGACCCCGATTGGGAGCCGGTGATGAAACGTGCCGCAGCTATCGTTACCAACCGTGGTGGTCGTACCTGTCACGCTGCGATTATTGCGCGTGAATTAGGCATTCCAGCGGTGGTAGGTTGCGGTAATGCAACAGAAATGCTGAAAGACGGCATGCAAGTGACCGTGTCTTGCGCCGAAGGTGATGCAGGTCATATCTACGACGGTTTGCTCGACATCGAAATCATCGATCTGGCACTGGATAAAATGCCAGAAGCGCCAGTGAAGTTGATGATGAACGTCGGTAACCCCGAATTGGCATTCGATTTCGCTCAGTTGCCAAACGAAGGCGTCGGCTTGGCTCGGATGGAGTTCGTGATTAACCGTCAAATCGGTATTCACCCGAAAGCATTGCTCGAGTTCGATCGTTTAGATCCTGAATTGCAAGCCACCATCACCGACCGCATCGCCGGTTATGCCAGCCCAGTCGATTTCTATGTCGATAAAATTGCGGAAGGCGTTGCCACCTTGGCCGCTGCTTTCTGGCCGAAGAAAGTCATTGTGCGTTTGTCCGATTTCAAATCGAACGAATACGCCAACTTGATCGGCGGCAGCTTGTACGAACCCCACGAAGAAAACCCAATGATTGGTTTCCGTGGTGCGGCTCGCTACATTGCGCCAGAATTCCGCGATTGCTTCGAGCTGGAATGCCGCGCCATTCGTAAAGTGCGCGACATCATGGGTCTGACCAACGTGGAAGTGATGATTCCATTTGTGCGGACACTGACCGAAGCCGCCAAAGTGGTCGATATTCTGAAAGAGTTTGGTTTGGAGCGTGGCAAAAATGATCTGCGTTTGATCATGATGTGCGAATTGCCAACCAACGCCGTGTTAGCAGAACAGTTCCTCGAATACTTCGACGGTTTCTCCATCGGTTCCAACGATATGACCCAATTGACCTTGGGTGTGGACCGTGATTCCGGTGGCCCAATCGCCCCGACATTCGATGAGCGCGACCCTGCGGTGAAAGCCATGCTGCACATGGCAATTTCGACTTGCCGCCGCTTGAACAAGTATGTCGGTATTTGCGGCCAAGGCCCATCCGATCATCCTGACTTTGCTAAGTGGTTGGTTGAAGAAGGCATTGAAACTGTGTCGTTAAATCCTGACACAGTGGTTGAAACATGGTTGTATCTGGCAAAAGAATTGGGCACTAAAGCCTAATTGACGGTCGTTGCAATAGAAAAAAGGGCGCATCTTACGATGTGCCCTTTTTTTATCTTTACCGCATTGAGGCTATGTTTCCGGTGGCTGTGGTGCGATTTCCAATGGAGGCAAAGGCGACGCTAACACCTTATCAATACGCTTCCCATCCATATCAACCACTTCAAAGCGCCAGCCCTGCCATTCGGCGTAATCGCTGGTTTTCGGCACGCGTCCCAATAACAGCATCACCATGCCGCTGAGGGTGTGATAGCGGCCTTTATCTTCTTCTGGTACCAGTTTCAGGGCAAGACAGTCTTTTAATTCCAAAACTGGAATGGTGCCATCTAATAGCCACGAACCATCCTCACGTTTCACCGCCCACGCATCTTCACCATTTTGCGGGGTAAATTCGCCGGTCACCGCTTCTAATACATCTTGCAGCGTGACAATCCCTTCAACTTCGCCATATTCATCAATCACAAACACCATTTGCATGTTATTAGCGCGGAATTGGTCTAATAGCTCCATGCCGGTCAAGGTTTCTGGCACATAGACACACGGCATTAAGTCTGCGGAATAATTCGGCTGTTCACCACGGGTAATCTGTGCCAACGCTTGTTTAGCATGCAATACGCCAATGGCTTGATCCAAACTGCCCTGACACACCGGAAAACGAGAGTGTTTAGAGTCAACCATCCGTTGTAGGTTTTCTTCGGCAGACAAAGCAGTATCGATAAACACCACTTCAGAACGTGGAATCATCAGCGAACCGAGTTGACGTTCTTCCAACCGGAACACATTACGCAATAGATCACGCTGGTTTTCTTCAATCACCCCAGCTTCAGAGCCTTCTTCTAAAATGGCCTGAATTTCTTCTTCGGTCACACTGCTTTGTGCCTGTTGTTTGACACCCAATAGTTTTAACAAGGAATGGGTCGATACACTCAACAACATCACAAAGGGTCGGGTTAACATCGCCAACAACTGCATCGGGCGTGCCACTAAGCAAGCAATCGACTCTGGGCTCATTTGCCCTAAGCGTTTCGGGACTAACTCACCGACGACAATCGAGATATAGGTCACTAATACCACCACAATGGCGGTAGCACTAAACGAAGCCAGTGCGTCTTCAACACCCAAAGATTGTAACCAGTGTGCCAAAGGTGCCGCCAAAATAGCTTCACCGAAAATACCATTCAGCACCCCAATCGAGGTGATACCGATTTGGACTGTTGATAAAAATTTGGTGGGATCTTCGCCCAATTCTAGGGCGATACGTGCCGAGCCGTTACCTTCTTCGGCCAACTTGCTCAAACGGGCTTTACGCGCCGTGACCAAGGCAATTTCTGACATGGCAAATACGCCATTCAGTACGATTAAACCAAGCAGAATTAGAATTTCCACTCTGCGCCTCCATCAACGGCAACAGAACAGAGAAACAACTGAGGGAACAAATAAGAAGGGGAAATAACCAGCGGTAGGGGAAGTGAACGATCACGCAAACTAGAACTGTCCATAGGAATTCGAGCCAAGCTCGGCAAACCTCCAAGTCATAAAAGGACGATCATCGTAACAGATTTTTTTGTACCATCATCACTCGCATCGCAACATTATCTAAAAATCGGACTACGCTTTTTCCTATCTTGCTATCGACCTCGTACTCAATTTTCTGCAAAATCAGGGATTCGGCATAATTTCCGATTTGTTGATGAAGGTAACGATGGATTCCAAGGAAAAAAAAACGCTTAGTGAGGCTGATATCAAAGCAAAATTCATCACACCTGCAATCGTCAATGCCGGCTGGGATGAAATGACGCAGATTCGTCGCGAAGTCACTCTCACGCCGGGTCCTGTTGTTGTACGAGGCAATCTCTCCTCGCGCAACACAAAGAAAAAGAAGTTCGCCGATTACGTTCTGCAAAAAGAGAAGGGCGTACCGTTGGCGGTAGTAGAAGCCAAGGAAAACAACTACACCATCAGCCATGGCTTGCAGCAGGCCCTAGGCTATGCCGAAATTCTGGATGTGCCTTGTGCATTCAGTTCCAACGGAGACGGGTTTGCCAGCCATGACAAGACGGCTGCCGCAGGCGAAGACACTGAAACCGAATTCGGGCTAGAGGCGTTTCCGTCGCCAGACGAACTCTGGGCGCGCTACAAGCGTTTCAGAGGTATTGCAGACGATCAAGAATCCCTTGTTACCGAACCCTATCACGATGATGGCAGCAACAAAGAGCCCCGCTATTACCAAGCGGAAGCCATCAACCGCGTCATCGAAAAAGTCGCCCAAGGCGAAAAGCGCCTACTACTGGTGATGGCCACCGGCACGGGCAAGACCTATACCACCTTCCAGATTATTTATCGTCTTTGGAAGGCAAAAAAGGCAAAGCGCATCCTTTTCTTGGTGGACCGCAACATTTTGGCGGATCAAACACTGGTCAACGACTTCAAACCCTTCGGCTCGGTGATGACGAAAATTCGCAATCGCAAGATTGATCCGTCTTATGAGGTCTATCTGGGCTTGTATCAGGCACTGACCGGCCCCGATGAAGAAGACAAGATATTCAAAACCGTCTCGCGTGATTTCTTTGACCTTATCGTCATCGACGAATGCCACCGAGGCAGCGCCAACGACGATTCCGCTTGGAAAGAAATTCTCGAATACTTCAATGGTGCCATCCAGCTCGGCCTGACTGCCACGCCCAAGGAAACGAAGTACGCTTCCAACATCACCTACTTTGGCGAACCGATCTACACCTATTCGCTCAAGCAAGGCATTCAAGATGGATTCCTCGCGCCTTACAAGGTGGTGCGTATCGATATCGACAAGGATATTTACGGCTGGACGCCACCGGCCGGCATGAAAGACGACCTCGGCAACACGATCGAGCAGCGTGAATACAATCAGGTCGATATGGACCGCATTCTGGTACTGAACCAGCGCACCAAACTGGTTGCCGAGCGCGTCATGAAGTTGCTCAACGCCACCGACCCGTTCCAGAAGACCATCATCTTCTGTGAAGACATCGACCACGCCGAGCGTATGCGCAAAGCTATCGTGAATGCAGCAGGAGATCTGGCAAAAAACAACAGCAAGTACGTCATGCGAATTACTGGTGACAGCATCGAAGGCAAGGCTGAGCTAGATAACTTTATTGACCCTGAAAGCAAGTATCCTGTGATTGCCACCACCTCTGAATTGCTCACGACAGGTGTGGATGCCAAAACTTGCAAGGTCATCGTGCTGGATAAAAGCATCAAATCCATGACCACCTTCAAGCAGATTGTCGGGCGCGGCACACGCATTGAAGAATCGCAGAACAAGTATTTCTTCACCATCATGGATTTCAAAAAAGCCACCGAGCTTTTCAAGGACCCAGATTTTGATGGTGAGCCGGTGGTGATCTATGAGCCAGGGCCTGATGATGACCCCGTTCCCCCCGATCCCGAAGATGACGGTGAAGAGGGCGGCACGGGTGATGAAGAAGGCGAAGGCGTCAAGAAATACCATGTCAGCGGCGTTACCGTTCACATTGTTTCTGAGCGTGTCGAGGTGTATGGCGAAGACGGCAAGATGGTTACCGAAAGCTATCGTGATTACAGCCGCAAGAGCATCCGCCAAGAATTCGGCTCTTTGGACAACTTCCTGCAAAAATGGCACAGCAGCAAGAAGAAGGCCGCCATCATCGAAGAACTTGCGGAGTACGGCATCGAACTGCCCAAGCTCGCCAAGGAAGTGGGCAACGACTACGGCGATTTTGACCTCATCTGCCATATCGCCTTTGACCAGCCGCCCCTCACCCGTGCCGAGCGCGCCAACAACGTCAAGAAACGTAACTACTTCACCCAATACGGCGACAAGGCGCGTGCCGTGCTAGAAGCGTTGCTCGACAAATACGCCGATGAAGGCATCGCCAGTATCGAGAACAACAACGTCCTTAAGCTTGATCCCTTCAAACAAGTGGGCACGCCGGTGGAAATCATCAACAACGTATTCGGCGGTAAGGCCAATTACGAAGCAGCCTTACAGGCCCTTGAAACCGAACTCTTCAAACAAGTTAGTTAATCTGGAAATAAAATGAGTAACGTCAGCGGTATCATCAAGTCCATTCAGGACATCATGCGCAAGGATGTCGGCGTCGATGGCGACGCCCAGCGCATCAGTCAGTTGGTATGGATGTTCTTCCTCAAAATTTACGATGACCGTGAAGCCGAAATCGAACTACTGGAAGACCACTACAAGTCGCCACTGCCCGAGCCCCTACGCTGGCGCAACTGGGCGGCCAATTCCGAAGGAATCACGGGGGACGAGCTTAGCGACTTCGTGAACCTGCAACTTTTTCCCACGCTGAAGAATAAGCTCGCGGTCAGTGGCCCCACCGGCGAGCGTGCCCTCGTGATCCGCAATGTGTTCGAGGATGCCTACAACTACATGAAGTCCGGCACCCTGATGCGGCAGGTCATCAACAAGATTTGCGAGATCGATTTCAACAATACGCAAGACCGCCACACCTTCGGCAGCATTTACGAACAGATTCTGAAAGACCTGCAAAGCGCCGGCAACGCGGGCGAGTTTTATACCCCCCGTGCTGTAACCAAATTCATCGTTGACCGGATCGACCCCAAGCTCGCCGAAAGCGTGCTCGACCCCGCCTGTGGCACCGGCGGTTTTCTTGCCTGTACCATTGACCACAAGCGCAACCGCTACGTGAAGAACGCAGAGGACGAAGCCGTCCTCGTTGCCAGCATCCACGGCGTCGAGAAAAAAGCCCTGCCGCACATGCTATGCACCACCAACATGATTCTGCATGGCATTGATACACCGACGCAGATTGAACACGACAACATGCTCAGCCGCCGCGCCTATAAGGATTACGGCGAGGCCGACCGCGTCAACGTCATCATCACCAACCCGCCCTTCGGTGGCATGGAAGAAGACGGCGTCGAAAACCAATTCCCCGCCACCCTGCGCACGCGAGAAACCGCCGACCTATTCATGGCCTTGGTCGTGAAACTGCTCAAGATAAATGGCCGCGCTGCTGTGGTGTTGCCTGATGGCTTCTTGTTCGGCGAAGGGATGAAAACCCGCCTGAAGCAGATGCTGTTGGAGCAATGCCATCTGCACACCATCGTTCGCCTGCCCAATGGCGTGTTCAACCCCTACACCGGCATCAAAACCAACATCCTTTTCTTCACCAAAAAGCCCGAAGCCGAATGGCCGGCAACGAAGGAAGTTTGGTTCTACGAGCATCCCTATCCCGAAGGCATCACCAGTTACAACAAGACTCGCCCGATGCAGTTCGAGGAATTCGCCACCGAATGCGCTTGGTGGGGCGACGAGGCCGAAGGCTTCGCAGCCCGCAAGGAAACACCGCAGGCATGGAAGGTCAGTCTTGAAGACATTGCCACCCGTAACTACAACCTCGACATCAAAAACCCACACGTTGGCGAGCAGGTCAGCCATGACCCAGAAGAACTCCTACAGCAGTATCGGGCACAGCAGCAGGACATCCAGTCGCTGCGCGACCAGCTCAAGGGCATCCTTGCTGCTGCGCTGGAGCGTGACGCATGAACCGACTTGAAAATACCGCCATGATCGAAGCCTACTGGCAGATCGGTCACCGCATCGTTGAGCAGATTTGCTACGCACTGCGTAGCAATTTGACTTGGCCCCACCTGCGCCAGCTCATGCGCATGGAAAACCAACGCGAGGGGCAAGCATGAACGCTATAACGCCAGTGGAAAAACTCGTCACCGATCACCTCGATCTGTGGAGCACCGCCCTTAAACGCAAATCCGCCGCCGGCCGAGGTTCGTCCCGCAAGGTCGAGTTGTACGGCATCAAGAAGCTGCGCGAGCTGATTTTGGAATTGGCCGTGCGCGGTATGCTAGTGCCGCAGGACCCGAGCGATGAACCGGCGAGTGAATTGCTCAAGAGGATTGCCGCTGAGAAGGCGAAGTTGGTGAAGGAAGGGAAGATCAAGAAGGGCAAACCACTGCCTTCAATTTCGGGAGGAAGCCAGCATTTGCCGTCTGGTTGGTCTTGGACGTGTATGGCCGCACTCGGAGAAATTGCCCCTCGAAACGAAGTCAAAGACGATGTCATTGCATCGTTTGTTCCGATGCCACTTATCTCGACAAGATTCGATGGTCGGCATGATCACGAATCAAAGCACTGGGCTGAAATCAAGAAAGGCTATACACATTTCGCAGACGGAGACGTAGCAATAGCGAAAATCACGCCGTGCTTTGAGAACAGCAAGGCAGCGATATTTTCAGGCCTTCACAACAGTGTTGGTGCGGGGACAACCGAGCTTCACGTTGTTCGGCCAATTGGTGAATTCGTAAGCAGAAGCTATTTGCTGCTGTACCTGAAATCGCCACCATTCCTGCGCGTTGGTGAAACCAAGATGACTGGCTCCGCCGGTCAGAAACGCGTACCAACAGAGTTTTTCTCTTTCAATCCTCTGCCACTGCCCCCACTCCCCGAGCAACACCGCATCGTTGCCAAAGTCGATGAACTGATGGCGTTATGCGACCAGCTTGAGCAACAAACCGACGCCAGCCTCGGCGCACATCAAACGCTGGTGGAAACCTTGCTGAACACGCTAACCAGCGCCGCCGATCACGCGCAATTCACCAGCGCATGGCAGCGCATCGCCGGCCACTTCGATATGCTATTCACCACCGAAGAAAGCATCGACCAACTTAAGCAAACCATCCTGCAACTGGCGGTGATGGGCAAGCTCGTCCCGCAAGACCCGAACGACGAACCCGCCAGCGAACTGCTCAAGAGGATTGCTGCCGAGAAAGCGAAGCTAGTGAAAGAAGGGAAGATCAAGAAGGACAAGCCGCTGTCGCCTGTATCAGAACAGGAGTTGTTGTTTGATCTACCAAGCGTATGGAGTTGGGCTAGGTTTGGAACGGTCGTAAGTTTTCAATCAGAACTTGTTGCCCCGCAAGATTTTCAAGACCTTGATCAAATAGCTCCAGATTCAATAGAAAAAGGGACGGGGAAACTACTATTCCGACGAACAGTTGCTGAAGCAGGTATAACAGGTCCAAACAACAGGTTTTATGCTGGACAAATCCTCTACTCAAAAATCCGTCCGTCTTTGTCAAAGGCCGTCATCGCTGAGTTTGACGGACTGTGTAGCGCGGACATGTACCCACTTAGAGTAGTTGGGTTGTCTAAACAATATCTTCTGAAAATTATTCTTTCTGAGCCTTTTCTGGCGCAGGTGAGGCGGGAGGAAAACCGCATCAAGATGCCCAAGCTCAATATTCCAAGCTTGTCGAACTTTCTAATCGCCGTACCTCCTTTGGAAGAACAACACCGCATCGTCGCCAAAGTCGATGAACTAATGACCGTGTGCGACCAACTCAAATCCCGCCTGAGTGAAGCACAAACCACCCAACTGCATCTAGCCGATGCCCTAACCGAGAAAGCACGGGCAAAGGCATGACGACCACACAGGCCGAAACCTAGTACCAAACCGATTTCGCAGGAAATCAAACCGTCAAAAAAACCACGCAAGTTTTTCTTGCGTGGCTAACTTTCAAAAATCAATCACTACGCATGAATAATGCCACCACCAAGACAGATATCACCATCGTATAACACCACAGACTGCCCCGGGGTAATGGCCCACTGTTTTTGCGGGAAATGCACCGTTAATCGGTCGTCCACCACCGTTTCGATATCACACTCTGCATCAGCCATCCGATAACGGTTTTTCGCCGTATAACGGCCTGCACTCGGCGGTTGGTCTAAAGTCCATGACAGCTGTTCTGCGTGTAAATCTGCTTTCAACAACAACGGATGATCATGGCCTTGCACCACAATCAGACGATTATTCGGAATATCCTTTGCCGCAACAAACCACGGCAAGCCCTCGCCACCAATCCCCAACCCTTTGCGTTGACCTAAGGTGTAATACATCAACCCGAGATGTTGCCCCACCACACGCCCTGTTTCTGTCACCATCTCACCCGGCTCGGTGGGCAGGTAATTCTGCAAAAACTGACGGAAAGGCCGTTCGCCAATAAAGCAAATCCCTGTCGAATCCTTTTTCGCCGCATTGTGTAAACCAATTTCCTCAGCAATCTGTCTGACCGCTGTTTTATGGAGTTCGCCCAAGGGAAATAGCGCACGCGATAATTGATATTGGTTAAGACGATAGAGAAAATAGCTTTGGTCTTTGCTGGCATCAACGCCTTTTAATAGGTAGTGCTTGCCGTCTTGTTCCAGCTTTCGCGCATAGTGCCCAGTGGCGATGCACTCCGCCCCCAGCGTCAACGCATAATCAAGGAAGGCCTTAAATTTAATCTCGGCATTACATAACACATCGGGGTTAGGTGTCCGGCCAGCGCGATATTCTTGTAAAAAATAAGAAAACACCCGCTCTTTATACTCGTGTGCAAAATTGACAATCTCAATATCAATGCCAAGCCGATCGGCCACGCTCATCGCGTCGAGGGCATCTTGCTTAATCGAGCAATATTCATCGTCATTATCATCTTCCCAATTTTGCATAAACACCCCGACCACTTCATGGCCTTGCTGTTTAAGCAAATGGGCAGTTACCGAGGAATCGACACCACCGGATAATCCAACAACAATACGTTTTTTATTCGAAGTTAACATGGAGGAAATTCTTGAATTAAAGACAAGGGATAATGCTTGCCAGCAAGCGCATCTTCAACACACAGCAACACAATATGACTGCGGTGTTGTGATTGGCAGGCACGAATTTGTTCTAGGGTCAGCCAGTGTGCCGCAATAATGCCGTCATCCAAAGTAGCATTCACCGTCTCGGACACTGGGCGACATAAAAACGCAAACCGCAAATAGGTACATTGTTCTGCTGCTGGAGCGGTATAGATGCCCAACAGTGCATAGGGTTCAACTAACCAGCCGGTTTCTTCTTGTGTTTCGCGGATCACCGCCTGTTGCAAGGTTTCGCCATATTCCCAATGACCGGCAGGTTGGTTAAAGCGAATGCCCTGTTTGGTCTGTTCCTCAACCAATAAAAAACGTCCGTCCCGTTCAACAATCGCCGCTACTGTGGCGTTTGGTTTCCATTGTGTCATGTTGATCCCCGTCTCAACTCACCGCAAAAACATGATTATCCCTTGCGCCGTAAAACCTCGCCATTCATGGCGGGGATATCAGGCGCAAACGGCAAAGCCGTTTTTGGGTTTAGTGTTGTGGTTGTAAAGTAAAAACAAATCAATGTTTACTTTGCTGTTTGTATAATGAGCGCATGAAACGACTCCAAGCCTTCAAATTCCAACTGACACCTAACGGCCAGCAAACACGGCAAATGTCGCGCTTTGCGGGTTCGTGTCGGTTCGTCTTTAATAAGGCGTTGGCATTGCAAAAGGAATGGTATCAGACTGACCCGACAAGCAAGTTTTCTTACGTCAAATTGGCTAATCTTTTGCCCAGTTGGAAGCAAGAATTTGCTTGGCTGAGAGAATCACCAAGCCAAGCCTTGCAACAGGCTTTGAAGGATTTAGAACGAGCGTATCAAAACTTCTTTGCCAAACGTACCGCATTTCCAAAGTT
>NZ_ATVC01000054.1 GCF_000420525.1 Aquaspirillum serpens DSM 68 | reverse complement strand
GGGCAGCAGATTGGCTAATTTGACGTAAGAAAATCGAATCGTGGGGTCAGTCTGATACCATTCCTTTTGCAACGCCAACGCCTTATTAAAGATGAACCGACACGAACCCGCAAAGCGCGACATTTGCCGTGTTTGCTGGCCGTTGGGTGTCAGTTGGAATTTGAAGGCTTGGAGTCGTTTCATGCGCTCATTATACAAACAGCAAAGTAAACATTGATTTGTTTTTACTTTACAACCGCAACACCAAACCCAAAAACGGCTTTGCCGTTTGCGCCTGATATCCCCGCCATGAATGGCGAGGTTTTACGGCGCAGGGGATAAAATCAGTCGCCGTAGGCTCAACCATTGATCACAATGCCAAGCAGCCAATCGTTCTGTCATGCGTGAAGCCAAAGAAGTCGCCATTACCCACTTAGTGATTAGATGAAAAAGAGTTTAATTATAGCAACTTATCAAAATTGATACAATCAATTTATCTAGTATTGATAGGGAAACTAGCCGTATTGCATGTCGGCGGAGTAGGGTACAACGGGGCAAACATTACTCGTACGGTGCCGTCACCCCGAAGGGGCAACGCACCGTAAACCTACACTCCTCAGCCACATAGTGGACACAAAAACAGTGCCCACGCGACCAGCTTGCCGAGGTAATACCCCTCGTTAATAAGCAAATAATCACACCAAAAAACCTGATCTTGGTATCTGGAAAAACTTTATCACCACAAAGTCATTAAATAGAAGTGCTTGGCTAAGTATGTGTGTATCTACAATGTTGACACTACGTTAGTAGGTGCTAAAGTATCTATATTGTAGATACGCTAAAGGGGAATTGATGATGCAATCGCAAATTAATAAATGGGGTAATAGTGCTGCAGTGCGTATTCCTGCCAATATGTTGGCCAGCATGGGGCTTGAGGTGAATAGTCAGGTCACGATTGAAGTTTGTGATGGAAAAATCGTGATTGAGCCGATTAGAGCGCAGCAAAAGCGGCTTAAGTTGCCATTCTCTGAAGAGGCTTTGTTGAAAGATTTAAATGCCTATACCGCTCATGCCGACGAGATGGCAGTCCCGAATAAAACGGAGCTCGGTGACGAATGAGTCAAACCTATATTCCAGAACGCAATGATATTATTTGGTTAGATTTCGAGCCAACTAAAGGTCAAGAAATTGGCAAATATCGACCCGCTTTAGTTCTATCGTCTAAAACTTATCATCAACAAACAGGGTTGCTCATTTGTTGTCCTATTAGCACCAGCATTCGTGGTGGTGCAACGGAAGTTGCAGTCAATAATTTAGACCAGCCCTCTGTGGTGGCAGCCAGTTTAATACAAACTTTGTCATGGAAAGAACGTAAAGCGAAAATGATCACTTGCGCGGAACAAGGGGTGTTGGAGCAAGTATTACTGCGTATTATCCCTCTGATAGGCGCCGATAAAGTGATAGAGCAACTGCTAGATTGACTTCCTCTCTGTCCTAAAGAAGGGGATTTCTGCTGCCAGACGGCAAAATCCCGCCGCGAGAATTTTTTCTGCGTTGATGTCTTAGTCGGGTATGACACCTCAGCACAAGCAGGTTTCCGTACGGTGCCGTCACCCCGAAGGGGCGACGCACCACAAACCCTCATCAATCAAACATATAGTGGGCACAAAAACAGTGCCCACGCTACCAACTATTTAAGAACGACTCCCTGAGAGGTGGATATTTTCTGAACAATTTCATTTGCCAAATTATTCATATTCCATCCAGTTGCAGCACTATAAGGCACGATAGGATTTACTGGATTAAATAAATCAACAATAGATTTGACTTTAATCTCAATATTACGAATTTGCTCATCACTAGGCTCTACAGAGCAATTTCTGTTAACCGGCTCAATCTTATCGCAGCAATTTAGTGCAAAAATGACTTTCTTTTTATCTTCCGTATTTGGAAAAATAGTGCTGTAAGCTGATAGATCAACTGTCAAGTCACGCTGGTCAGCACGGAGAACGTAAACAACCGCCGTCGAGTATGATAAAAAACTAGCATACATCTGCAAATATTCTTTATCTCGATATTCGCTTTCACCAATTCCAGGAAAATCAGCTAATGATAAATAGCAATCTTTAGATAATTCAAAGTCTAAAGTTTCACACCTTCTGGTACATGCCTCAATATCGCTAGTTTTAAGAATTGAATCACCAAAAAAAGAATTTACAGTAGAGGATTTACCATATCCAGATTTCCCAAAGAATGCCACCTGTAAATGATGTGATAAATATCCTGTTGACTCGTCCCTCCATTTAAAATGAGGATTTGTTATGAATGCATTTTTAAGCCTCGAAAACTGATGATGTTTTACAATCAGATCATCAATTTTTCCGCGATGGTAGTAATATTTAATTATACTCACGAAAAAAATCCTCTAAGAAATTTAACAGCGCCGCCGATAACTGGAATCTTTTCGGCATAATCTAATATTGTAGAGATGGTAGAATTTTCTGCTTCACGTTCTGCTCGCTGAGAAATAATTCTTTTTTTCTCGCGATCTTCTGCTTCCTGTTTAGCTATTCTGGCCTTTTCTTCTGCTCTCCGAATGGCCTCTTTTTCTTCTGCTTCGAGTTTTAACCTTTTAATCTCAAACTCTTGTTGCATTTTTAATCGTTCAATCTCATTTGCTTCGGCCATAGCTTTTTCCGCTGCAGCCTCGCGTGCTTTTTCAAGTTCAATTTTTGCTGTTTCAGCTTTAGCTTTTTCTAATTCAACTTCAGCTTGTGCTTTTGCTGCTTCAGCTTGTTTTGCAGCAATATCTGTTTCTTCTGCCGCTTTAATTTTATCTAAAACCACTAGTTTTTTGTCATTAGGCAATGTATGAACAATGGCATCTACTAATTCTACTAACCCATATCGTTCATTCGCAGATATTGCTAAAACTTGGCTCAGAGGTAGTTCAAGCAAACCCGAGATGTGATGGCGCTTTGCTTCAATATTGCTTGCCTGCTTTGCTCCTGGTCGTCTTTCTTCAGTATCCCACTCTCTAAATGGTTCGATCTTGTCAACTTGGTTAATAACAGCAATAAATGGTTTTCCTGCATCAATATAGGGACGAATTATTCTCTTATAGAATTTTTCATCGGATGCTGCAGCTCTATCGTCAGCTTTAAAAACCCAAAAAACAAGATCTAGCTCTGGTAGTAACTTTTGATAAAGTTCGTCATATTCCTTATCACGTTCAGCACTTTCCCCCACACCAGGGACATCTATTAGTTCTAAACCACCAACACTCCCAAACGAAAGAAGAACTTTCTTAGGGTCTCTGGTGCAAGCCTCTACATCACTAATTGCACAAATATCTCTTCCAAATAGAGCATTGCATAAACTCGACTTCCCAACTCCAGTTTTTCCAAAAACCCCAACTTTCGGGACATAGCTACTCATCTCACGGAGTTTCTCCTCGATTTTCGATTTAAATTCTGGAGGAATTTTTGTTCCTAATGCATCTTCCAACTTACCTAAAATTTCCTGAGACATTTTCTTCCTTTCTTGAAAGAATTATCGTAAACAAACCAATTTCATTCATTTTGTTAGAAATTTGGCATAGATCATCAAGACTACTGGTTACTGACAATTATGTCTAGTGGGTATGTGATAAAAATACAGTGATTGCGTGTCAAAGATCATCCTGTTCAAATCGTAGGATGAGTAAAAAATGCCCCACCTCACTGACTTACCATCCGCATCGACAGCCTCAATATCAACTGAATTCAATCTGTCTAGGGGGTGTTGTAGCAGATTGATCGAACAACAGTTCATCATTGTGGCGAAGATGAAATACATCGTGGGCTATTGAGTAGGTCACGGCAAACTCCTCTATGGCTAAGACGATAGCTATTCTAGCTAAGTGCTGCGACAGGTTATGTCGTTTTTGCGAATAACCTTAAAAAAAACGTCAGCACAATGGCTGACGTTTCAATAAGCACTTCGAGATAAATAAAGGGCATAAAAAAACTGCCGCATGTTTAACGCGGCAGTTTTTAGGCTCAGTAGCGAATTAAGCGCGCTGTGTGGCAACAGCATCCTCAAGTGCCACTTGCTGATTTTTTTCATTTACAAACAGCAGCTTAGGTTTGTGATTGCTTAATTCAGCATCTTCATACTGCGCAAAGCTGGCGATGATCAAAATATCTCCCACTGCCGCCCGACGTGATGCCGAGCCATTGACCGAAATAATCCCAGATCCACGCTCCGCTTTAATAGCGTAAGTCGCAAAACGCTCACCGTTGGTCACGTTCCAAATTTGAATTTCTTCAAACTCACGGATATCAGCGGCTTCTAACAAATTTTCGTCAATCGCGCACGACCCCACATAGTGCAATTCGGAATGTGTGGTGGTAACGCGATGTAATTTCGATTTCAACATGCTGCGTTGCATGGGAGGCGACTTCCTTAAATAAAAACTTCGAGATTATCAATTAAACGTGGCTTGCCAAGACGGGCCGCAGCCAATATCACCAAGCGTTTTTCACCCGCATGGGCAATTTCTAAAGTATCCGCTTGGCGAATTTCGACATAATCCACCTGCCAGCCATGAGCAACTAAATCGGCCACTGCTGTTTGCTCTAACGAGGCATAGTCATGTTCACCAGCCACCAAAGCATCACGAATCACACACAGATTGTGATACAACCGCGAGGCCTTAGCACGCTCATCTGCCGTCAGATAACCATTACGCGATGACAGCGCCAGCCCATCTTCTGCCCGTCCAGTGTCCACCGCCACAATCTCAACTGGAATGTTTAGGTCGGCACACATGGCGCGGATGATATGGAGCTGTTGGTAGTCTTTTTTACCAAAACACGCGACATCAGGTTGCACAATGTTAAACAGCTTACACACCACTGTCGCCACGCCACGGAAATGACCCGGACGGAAAGCGCCACACAATTCATTTTGCACATGCGGCGGTTCGACATTGAAATCTTGTTTCACCCGTGGATAGAGCTCTTGCTCATTCGGGAAAAACAAAGCATCTGCCCCCGCAGTAATCAGCTTTTGACAATCATCGTCAAACGTACGCGGATAGCTGTTGAAATCTTCGCCTTGGCCAAACTGCAGACGATTGACAAAAATACTGACAATCACCCGTGCCGCACGCTGTTTTGCCGCTTCGACTAATTTCAAATGGCCTTCGTGTAAATTGCCCATCGTGGGCACAAAAGCCACGCTCTCTTGCTCTCGCCGCCAAGCGCGGACTTCAGCAATCGTGTGAAAAATATGCATTGGAAAAAATCTTCAGAAAACTCAGAACGACTGAACACACAACATAGTTTAGAAAGTTTAGAAACTATGTTCTGCAGCAGGAAAACTACCGTCTTTCACCGCCGTCACATAAGCAGCAATCGCGGCCGGAATCGCACCTGTATCCACCATAAAATCACGCACAAAGCGCGCTTTTTTACCCGGATAGATACCAAGCATGTCGTACACCACCAACACCTGACCACTGCAGCCAACACCAGCACCAATGCCGATGGTAGGCACTGACAGCTGTTGTGTGACTTGTTCGGCAAGGGCAGCAGGGACCATTTCCATCAAAATCAGACTTGCTCCGGCGGCTTGTAAGGCGAGGGCATCTTGCAAGAGGCGTTCCGCCCCTTCTTCACCACGGCCTTGCACCCGTACCCCTAATGTGTTCACCGATTGTGGCGTGAAACCAATATGGGCACAGACAGGAATACCACGCTCCACCAAGAAGGCCACCGTCGGCGCCATATAAGCCCCACCTTCCAGTTTGACCATCTGCGCGCCGGCTGCCATCAATGCTGCCGACGCAGCAAAAGCTTGTTGTGGGCTTTGTTGATAGGCACCAAAGGGTAAATCTGCCACCACCATCGCCCGTTGCGCACCACGCGCCACTAGACGAGTGTGATAGAGCATGTCATCAAGGCTGACTGGCAAGGTTGAGTTTTGTCCTTGGATCACCATGCCGAGAGAATCGCCCACTAACAACATGTCCACGCCAGCTTCGTCCATCAGCTGGGCAAAGCTGGCATCGTAACAGGTCAACATCGCGATTTTTTCACCTGCCGCCGCCTGTTTTGCCAGGCTATGTACAGTGACTTTCATCCGCTCTCCGTTTTACCGTAGCATTATCAAATGCTCTTGTTGAAATAGCTTCTTGGCCCGCGCATCTCTTGGATACGGGCCAGCAGCAACTCGAAATCGTCGGGATTGGCGACAAAATCGATATTATCTGTATTCACGATCATCAGTGCCGCAGCGTCATAGCTATGAAAATACTCGCTATACGCCGTCACCACGGCTTTCAAATAACCATCAGGAAAATCCCGTTCATGCGGTAATGCCCGTTGTGCAATCCGCTTAGCCAATCTTTCGGGTGAGGCTTGCAGATAAATCATTAAATCGGGTACTGGATGCACCGGCATCACCTTTTGCTGCAACGCACGATACAGAAGCCATTCTGGTTCTTCAAGCATCACTTGAGGTAAAAACACCTCGCGATTAAAAGCAAAGTCGGCAATCCGTGGGGTAAACGTCTCACTTTCTACCTGTGCCGTCAGTTCGCTAGCACACACCCCACGCTGCAACAAGATGTGTAACTGATAGGGCAAAGCGTATTGCCGCCGGTTTTGGTATAGGCCAGTCAGGAACGGGTTTTGTTGGCTGTCTTCGAGTAACAGCGACATCTGATAACGTTCGGCCAGCTTTTGCGCCAAAGCCGTTTTCCCTGCACCATGCGGGCCTTCAATGGCGATATAGCGATAGTTCATAGCGGATGCTCGTGGTTTCCTTGCTCAGAATGAAAAGACACCGCAGGGCGCGAGAGTGCATAGCACAACACCCCAACCCGACGTTTCACAGCGGTGTGATGTCTTGTCCTACAGCCGATTGCAAACAATTAGCCAAACATGCCGCCACCGTTTGTTGTCGTGATGGAATCCACCAATCGGCAGCAATATCAGCCAATGGCATTAACACAAACAGACGTTCGTGCATGCGCGGATGCGGCAATGTCAATTTTTCTGTCAACATAACCGAATCGTCATACAACAGCAAATCTAAATCGAGCACCCTCGGCGCATTCACAAAGGTACGCACACGGCCAAAGCGTTGTTCTATGGTTAACAAGGCGTCTAACAATGCCTCAGCAGAGAGCTGTGTCTCTACCCATGCCGCAGCATTGACAAAGTCTGGCTGATCGGCATAACCGACAGGCGCAGTACGATAAAAACGCGACACCGCGCCGACCACGGTATGGGGCAATTCAGCCAATGCCGCCACCGCCAATGTCAGTTGTTGTGCTGGCTGATCGAGGTTACTGCCTAAAGCAATGGCCGCTTTTGCCATTAGGCCTCCGCACTCGGTTTACGCCGCCGCCGTTGTCGTGGCCGCTTGCGTGGGCTGCGTTCTTCACGAATCAACATCGATTGCTGTGTCGCAGGATCGGCAAATTGGAAGGTTTCCCACCATTGCGCTAATTCGGCATCAACTTCCCCCGCCTCGGCTCGCAACACTAAGAAATCATAACCAGCGCGAAAACGCGGATGTTCTAACAGACGGAATGGACGTTGGCCGCTGCGTTGTTCAAAACGTGGTTGCGTCGCCCAAATTTCACGCATGGTGGCAGAAAAGCGGCGCGGAATCGCCAGTTGTTCATCTTGTTCGGCTTCAACATCGCTCATGGCCAAAAACAGTGCCGGTGTGGATTTTTCACCTTGCTCTTGAATCGTCTGCCAACGAACACGGACTTGATGCCACAGCAAAGCCGCCAACAAGAACCCGACTGAGACCGGTTTATCTTGTTGCACCCGTGAATCAGTGCTTTCTAATGCCAAGCGAACAAACTCATGCCCCACCTCATCATCAATCCCAATCGCATCCAGTAGCGGAAAAATGCCGTGATGTAAGCCTTCGCTACGCAAACGCCGAATACAGGCGTAGGCATGACCAGAAAACATCATCTTCAGCATTTCATCAAACAACCGCGCCGCTGGCACATTGCGTAATAAATCGGCTAATTCAGCGATCGGTTTGCGGGTGGGCTCATCAATCTCTAACCCCAACTTGGCCGACAACCGCACCGCACGCAATAAACGCACGGGGTCTTCACGATAGCGTTGAGTGGGGTTACCAATCATCACCAGCTTTTGCTGTTTAATATCACGCACACCGTGGTGATAGTCGATGATGGTTTCATCGGTGGGATTGAAAAACAGTGCGTTAGCAGTGAAATCGCGGCGGCTGGCATCTTCTGCCTGCGAGCCGAAAACATTGTCGTGCAAAATCCGCCCTTGGGCATCGGTTACCGATTCTTGTCCCCCGCGAAAGGTGGTGACTTCAATCACTTCCCGTTCTAGCGTGACATGCACAATCCGAAACCGGCGGCCAATAATGCGCGAACGGCGGAAAAGATGATGCACCTGCTCGGGTGTGGCGTTGGTCGCGACATCAAAATCTTTTGGTGTCAGCCCCAACAAGGCATCCCGCACTGCGCCACCGACAATAAAAGCTTGAAAGCCAGCTTGTTGTAAAGCAGCGACCACTTTCAATGCTGGCGAACTCATTTGATCGCGCCGAACACCATGTTGGGCAAACGGGATCACTTTGGGCCGCGCTTTGTGCTCACCTGAGATAGGCAAGCGCAATACGCGGCTGATTAACTTACGAATCATGCATGTTTGCGTCGTCCTGTGTTATCACACGAGATAACCACAACAGCGACGCTCCTCCTTACAGCACAAAATAGGGTGAAAAAATCTGTTTGGGGCTCAGTCTGGCAACAGCGCCAGCAACTCAGTTAACGAAGAGACCACCTGATCGGCAGCGAGGGCATCGACATCAGCCGCATACCCATAGTCCACCGCCACCACCGGACAGCCAGCTGCCCGTGCTGCCAGCACATCGTTTTTCGAATCGCCCACCATCAGCATAGCAGCGGGAAGAATGCCAAACCCTTCGGCACATGCCAACAAGGGCGAGGGCGAGGGTTTCTTTTCCGTCAGGCTATCACCGCCCCAAACTTGTTGAAAATAACTTGCAATCCCAACCGCCTGCAATAACGGCTCGGTAAATTGCAACGGTTTATTGGTAATCACCGCTAAGGGTAAGCCCTTCGCTTGTAGCGATTGCAATGCAGCCAACACCCCTGGATACAGTTCGGTGTGGGCACTGACACACGCTAAATACGCTTCGGCAAACACTGTCATCGCCAGTGCTTGCTGTGGGTGATCGTAGGGTGTTGCCTTGTAATCGCCTGCCAGCGCTCTCGCAACCAACATCGCCGCCCCATCACCGACAAAACCGCGAATATCTGCCTCGGGCAAAGTCGCTAAGTCAAAGTGTTGTCGCACCGCATTCGCAGCAGTGGTTAAATCGGGCAGGCTATCGACCAGCGTACCGTCTAAATCAAAGGCAATTGCCTGAATTGGCATCGGGCTCATGATTATCCTTTTCTATTCCAACGCGGAAGCGGTCGATAACATAATATCGCGCAAATCTAACACCGCCATTTCACCAAAAGCCGCATGGTGTAGCCACGCAGCAACACGATGGGCAGCTTCAGCAGGGCTTTGCAAACGCCCGTCTTGTTTCAAGCTGATAAACCGTTCGCGTTGTGGAAATTGTTCGCTATCTGCCGCGCGAATTTGCTTTTGCATATCGGTATCAATCACCCCCGGTGCCAAGGCACAAACGCGAGCTCCCTCTTGCACCATGATTTGTTCAAGAGCAACAGTACGGGCAAATTGGTCGAGCGCGGCTTTACTGGCGCCATAAACACTCCATCCCGGATAGGGGTGATGTGCTGCACCAGAGCTGATAAACAATAGCCGCCGGTCGGGAATGCCAACTGTTGCGCGTAAAAAGGCATCGGTCAGTTGCATCGGCGCACTGACATTAAGCGCGATCGAACGTGCCACCCAAGTCGGGTCGTCCCACTGTCCGGCAAACGCCATCGGATCGAGGGTACCGGCATTGTGAATCAGATAACAGCGGCGACGGGGCTTAATAGCCAACTCATGTAATGCGGCTGCCACCGTTTGGACCCCACTGGCGGTGCTTAAATCAGCCGCAATCTGCTCGGTGATAGCCCCTTTCTCTTGTGCCTGTTGTACGACCTCTGCCGGCAGTCCCTCTCGGGCAATACCGACTAATTGTCGTTCTGGCGCAGCGAGGGCAGTGAATAATGCCGCGCCCAAGCCACGCGATGCACCAGTGATGATGTAGGCGGCGGTCATCAGGCGATTGTCGCTAGCTGTGCCCGCATAGCAGCGATAGTGGCCGCATAGTCGGGGGTGTTAAAGATCGCCGAACCGGCGACAAAGGTATCTGCGCCAGCAGCGGCAATCTCGGCAATATTGTCAATCTTCACACCACCATCGACTTCTAACCAAATTTGGCGGCCGGTTTCCTGATAATAGGCGTCTAAACGGGCGCGGACTTGGCGTAATTTACCCAAAGTGGAAGGAATAAAACTTTGACCACCAAAGCCCGGATTCACCGACATCAACAACACCATATCGAGCTTATCCATCACATAGTCGAGATAATGCAATGGCGTGGTAGGGTTGAAGACCAAGCCAGCACGACAGCCATGATCGCGAATCAGCGACAAAGTGCGGTCGATATGCGCTGAGGCTTCTGGATGGAACGTAATCAACCCAGCCCCTGCTTTAGCAAATTGCGCCGCCAAGGCATCCACCGGCTCTACCATCAAATGCACATCAATCGGGGTCTGCCCACAATGAGGTTTAATCGCCTCACACACAAGCGGCCCCACGGTTAAATTAGGGACGTAGTGGTTGTCCATCACATCGAAGTGGATCAGATCGGCACCTGCCGCAATCACGGTCTCCACTTCTTGCCCCAAACAGGCGAAATTGGCAGACAACAAACTGGGTGCAATACGGAAAGAAGACATGCAAACTGCTCTCAAGAAAGTGCGCCAGCTAGCACACAGTCCTTTTCCTGTGTCTAACACAGCAACATGGCTGTGTGATGGACAGGCTTCACATTCCCGACTGTATCTGGAACCCTTCCAAGTACAGCGCCGCCGTTACCGGACGGACTCACCACGGGTAGGGCAGTTAGGGTTGCCAGCCATTTCGAAGTGGTGCGGCGCGATTCTAACGCAAAAAAACAAGCGTTCGCCTATTTAATAGACGAACGCTTGTAATGTTAAATGACTAATTTTTGTGGAAAGTTTTATTTCACGATCGCTTGGCGAATTTGCTCAATGCCGGTCATATCGTCCAAAGTGGTCAAATCACCTGGGTCGCGGCCTTCGGCAATCGCTTGAATCGAGCGGCGCAACACCTTGCCGGAACGGGTTTTCGGCAACTGGCTGACAAAGTGCACCTGTGCTGGGTTGGCAATCGCCCCCAATTCACTGCCGACTTTGCTAATCACCTCTTTTGCCAACTCGGCGCGGCGGACGGGGTCATCCAAATCAGCAGGATTTTTCACCACAGCAAAAGCGACCGGCACTTGACCTTTCAATGCATCTTGCACGCCAACCACGGCAACTTCGGCAATCGCACTATGGCCGGAAACCGCTTCTTCAATCTCGCGAGTACCAAGACGATGGCCGGCAACGTTAATCACATCATCGGTACGACCTAAGATGAAGTAATAGCCGTCTTCGTCTTTAATACCCCAGTCGGAGGTGGAATAAGCCAACACGTTGTTAAACGAGGAGAAGTAAGTATCCACAAACCGCTGATCTTGTCCCCAAATGGTACTCAGGTTGCCCGGTGGCATTGGCGGCATAATCACTACCACGCCTTTTTCACCGGCACCGACTTCTGCACCCGTGCCTTCGTTCAAGATTTTGACGTTATAGCCATAAGCAGGGAAGCTTGGGCTACCGCTCTTGAGCGGCGTTTTCTCCACACCTGGCACAGCAGTCAAAATCGGCCAGCCGGTTTCAGTCTGCCAATAGTTGTCATAGACCGGCACACCAAGTTCGCTGGTAATCCACGTCGAAGTGGGCTCATCCAACGGTTCACCGGCGAGGTAGAGACCACGCAAGGTGGAACAGTCATATTTTTTCAGATAAGCAGGGTCTTGCTTTTTCAAGACACGCAAGGCGGTCGGTGCGGTAAACATCACACTGACTTTGTATTTCTCAACGATTTGCCACCAGATACCCGGATCGGGGCGAATCGGCAGACCTTCGTACACTACCGTTGCCATACCAGCAATCAGCGGGCCATAGACAATATAAGAGTGCCCCACTACCCAACCAATATCCGAGGTCGAGAAGAAAGTCTCGCCAGGATTGCCACAGTAGATATGGCGCATCGAAGACGCTAACGCCACCGCATAACCGCCGGTGTCCCGTTGCACGCCCTTCGGCTTGCCGGTGGTGCCGGAGGTGTAGAGGATGTAGCTTGGGTGATTCGACTCTACCCATTCACAGGCTGGACGCGAGTCCATGTGTTTGGCGCGCAGGGTGGCGTAATCCACATCGCGCATTTGCACAATGTCCATTTCAGGATCGAGGCCACGATTCACCAACAACACACGGTCTGGTTTGTGTTCTGCCAGCTCTAAGGCTTTGTCTAACAATGGTTTGTAAGGCACAACCTTACCGCCACGCATCCCAGCATCAGTCGAGATCACCACTTTAGGCTGAGCATCGTCAATCCGTGTTGCCAAGCTATGTGAGGCAAAACCGCCGAACACCACCGAGTGAATCGCGCCTAGACGCACAGTTGCCAGCATGGCAAAAATCGCCTCTGGCACCATCGGCATGTAAATCAGCACGCGGTCGCCTTTGCCGACACCTAAGGTCTGCAAAATCGCTGCGGTGCGGCACACTTCTTCGTGCAGTTCGCGGAAAGTGTAGTTTTTCTCAACGCCGGTTTCTGTCGAGATATAAATCAGGGCGTTTTGGTCGGCACGGTCGGCCAAATGGCGATCGACTGCGTTATGACACAAGTTGGTTTCGCCCCCAACAAACCAATGACGGAATGGGGGGTTACTGTAGTCCAAGGTGTTTTGATACGGGGTGTGCCAGTCGATCAAAGTCGCTTGTTCGGCCCAGAATGACTCGGCTTGTTCAATCGACCGGCGATGAAACGCTTGGTAGCTTTCGCTCATGAAACTCTCCTCCATAAAAACGGACAGAGGTGCTTTTTTATTAGGTTGTTATATTTTTGGGGTATTAAATTATCTCGTGTTAATCCCCATTAGCAGCACCTTGACCAAGCAGTTGCTTGGTGCAGCGCGAACAATACCGTTTTCATGGGGAAAAAAGCAATAGCTTGGTGCAGATAGTCGAAAAACTCTTGCCCAAGCCACTCAGCATCACGCCAAAAAGCAAAAACGGATCACAACAGCGGTGTGTCTAATTGCACCGGTTTGGGTTGGCGCAAGACAGCAGGATTGGTTTTTTTCTTGGTATCACCACGACTCACCGGTTTATTTACATCCTCTTGGCCAATGGTCTCTGTTGCGGGGATTTTGGGTTGCCGTGGTGCTTCTAACAATGGGCTCACCGCAGGTTCGCTGGGAGATTCCACACTTGGCGTGGGCTGATCTAATTCACGCAAAGCCGGTTCGGCAAGCTCGGTTTCATTCACAACAGGAACAGTAACCGGCGGAGCAACAACGGGCACCGCAGCACGAGGGGATTTATTGAGTGCCAATAGCTGATTAGGGCGTGGTGGGTTGTCTTGTGAACAAGATAAGCACACCGGTTTTGCTGCTTTACTGCCGGCTTTTAATGCTGCGTCAAAACGACTGAGTTCTAATTTCCGTTGGTTGTCCTCTGCCCATGTTTTTGCTACATGGCGAATACGCTGCGTTTCACGGCCATTTTTATACGCATCTGGCAACACGGTGAGCCATAAATGACCTTGTGGATCGGTGTTTAACAATAAGGGTTGATAAATTACCGAAACGGGCGTGCTGATTGATACTCTGCCGGCAAAAGTCAACGCATCCTCGTTTTTCATTCGCACACAGCCATGACTGCGGAAACCCGGCACTGAAGACGGCACATTTGTGCCATGAATCCCCAATCCTAAGCGTGGTTCACCAAAGCGGACAAACACTTTGCCCAATGGATTACTGGGGCCGGGGGGAACGACCGTTAACACTTCTTTTCCTGCTGCTGCCATTTCTTTTTGAATTGACTTCGGTACATGCCATGTTGGATTGCGTGCAATCGCGGTGACAGTGTATTCACCTGCTGGTGTTTGCGTCAGCATTTTTCCGACCGCAACCGGATACGACTGGTCTAGCTTGCCATCACGGTATAAAAACAGTCGAGTTTGTGGCACGTTAATCACCACATGCAGCCCTTGTTGTTCGACCATAAAGTCAGGTTCGGGGATGCCTGCCATCACCCATGGACTGATGGCACTCCCCACCAAAACATAGGATAACAAGACAAATCGCGGTACACAGGAAGAAGGAAAACGGCTCATGGCAGCTATGCAAAAGGGGTGAACAAAGTCGCAGTATAACGGGAGTTGTGTTTCCGTGTACGGAC
The DNA here is from genome assembly GCF_000420525.1 of Aquaspirillum serpens DSM 68. Taxonomy (GTDB): domain Bacteria; phylum Pseudomonadota; class Gammaproteobacteria; order Burkholderiales; family Aquaspirillaceae; genus Aquaspirillum; species Aquaspirillum serpens. The sequence continues at coordinate 3,906 of NZ_ATVC01000054.1, read as the reverse complement.
TGTGGTTTTTTTTGCGAAAATACGCCCTTTTGCGTGGGGAAAATTATGCCTTTTCCGGTTGCCTGTATTGAATCGCTCGACCATGAAGGACAGGGCATTGCCCATGTCGACGGTAAAACCATCTTTATCAGCGGTGCCTTGCCCTATGAACGGGTGGAGTATTCCAGCTATCGTAAAAAACCCAGCTTTGAAAAAGCCGATACCGTTAAGGTGTTAGAAGAAAGTTTTTTACGGACACAACCAGCCTGCCCACATTTTGGTGTCTGCGGCGGGTGTTCGATGCAGCATGTTGAACCAACAGGACAAGTTGCGGCTAAACAACGGGTATTAGAAGACAACTTAGCGCATATTGCCAAAGTCAAACCAGAAACCATTCTGCCACCAATTTATGGCCCCACTTGGCGTTATCGCCATCGTGCACGTTTGTCAGCACGTTGGGTCGAGAAGAAAAATACCATTTTGGTCGGGTTTCACGAGCGGCGGTCGAGTTTTATCGCCGATATGCAGCAATGCCATATTTTGCCGCAACGTATCTCCGATTTAATGGTGCCTTTGCGTGGTTTGGTACGGCAGTTGTCGATTTATAACCGGATGCCACAAATTGAAATCGCCTGCGGTGAATATGTCGATGCTTTGGTGTTGCGTAATATGGATGCACTGACCCAAGCTGATGAACAACATCTGCAAGCCTTTGCCGATCAATATAACCAAGGGCGAGAACAGCCGTTGCAATTCTGGTTGCAGCCTCGTGGCCCAGACAGTGTCTATCCATTTTATCCCTTGGATGTGCCACAACTGAGTTATACCCTGCCAGATTTCTCGATTGAGATGCCGTATAAGCCGACTGAGTTTACTCAAGTCAACCCGGGGATTAACCGGGTGTTGGTGAAACGTGCGCTGGCTTTGCTCAATCCACAAGCAGGAGAACGGATTGCCGATATGTTCTGTGGTTTGGGTAACTTCACTTTGCCGATTGCACGCAGCGGTGCCACGGTATTGGGGATGGAAGGCAGTGCACAGCTGATCGAACGTGCTGTTGAAAATGCCGACTTCAATGGCCTGAAAGACCGTACCCAATATCAAATTGCTAACTTATTTGAAATCGATGAAGACAAACTGGCGGCATTGGGCCGTTTTGACAAAATGTTAATCGACCCACCGCGTGATGGCGCTTTGGCACTGTGTAAATCGTTTACCGATGACACTGCACCACAGCGGATTGTCTATGTGTCCTGCCAACCAGCGACCTTAGCTCGTGATGCAGCAGTGTTAGTGCATACCAAAGGCTACACCCTGAAAGCCGCCGGCATCGTCAATATGTTCCCACATACGGCACATGTCGAGTCGATTGCTTGGTTTGAAAAAACCAGTGCGTGTAAAACACCGGCTGAACTGGCCGCGATGGAAGCCGCTATCGCAACAGAATAACCGAGCTGTCAGACCGGTTAGTGCTTGTGCTAGCCGGTTTTGCCCTGAAGTTCGAGCTCCAAGATTAAACCGCGAAGGAAATATGCGATGAATGCGCCTTTTGTTGCTGAGTTAGATCATTTGGCTGTATTGGCTTTTACTGGGCCTGAAGCACAGAGCTTTTTGCAGGGGCAGTTATCTTGTGATGTGCGCGAGGCAGATGGACAACACTGCCGCTTAGCGAGCTATTCCACGCCCAAAGGCCGGATGCAGGCCAGCTTTATCTTATGGCAAGCGACTGCCGACACGTATCACTTGTTGGTGTCGGCGGATTTGGCCGAGGCAACGTTAAAGCGTTTGTCGATGTTTATCTTACGGGCAAAAGTGAAAGCCAGTTTGCTGAGTGAAGCGAAGATTTACGGCTTGGTCGGCGCAGAAGCGCGACAGACTGCAGCCGCTAGCTATGGTTTACCTGTGGTAACGGATTGGCAACAGCAAAACACAGCGCAAGTTAATGTATTGGGGTTACCAGAACAACGGGCGATGGTCGTTTTAACCGATGGCACGCCGCTTGCACCAGCGCTGCTTGCCCTGCCACAGGCTTCGCCCACAGAATGGCAACGGCAGGATATCGTGGCGGCAGTGCCGTGGATTACGCTGGCAACCAAAGAAATGTTTGTGCCACAGATGTGTAATTTAGAGCTGCTGGGCGGTGGCATCAGTTTCCAAAAAGGTTGTTACCCAGGGCAAGAAATCGTCGCCCGCACCCAATATATCGGCAAGGTAAAACGGCGGATGTTTCCGGCTAAAGTCGCCGCTAACGCGCAAGCTGGTCAACCGTTGTTTTGTGCGCTCACAGGTGAACAAACGATTGGCAATATTGTGTCTGCTGTGGTGAATGAAGATGGCGGCAGTGATGTGTTAGCGGTAGTACAAGCCAGTCATCTCGCCGACGGTATCCACCTCGGCTCGACTACTGGACCCAAGCTGAGTTTTGGTGAATTGCCTTACCCTCTGCCTGCCTGAGCTAAGGTCACTGGGGCGCACCACAGTACGCCCCAGCTCAACAACACGCTACAACAACCTAACTATTTACACCCAACCATCAAACTGCATCACCGTACCAATGGCAGTAATGGCTTCACTGCTGGCGGCAATGTCAACGGCGAGCCAGTCGCGGGTGATGAGTTGCTGTTCCAGCTTATTGACCAGCGGGGTCAGTTCGGCGGTGGTGGCTTGGCGACCGTAGGCGTTTTGGTACAACGTTTGGACATAGGTGGCGTTGTCCATTTTCGCCAAAGCAGTATTGCGAGCATTAAACCAGTCGAACACTTCTTGCGGTTGCAACAAGCCGGCGTAATAGTCGGCCACTGCTTTGGTGCCGAGTTTCCATTCGGCAGCGGTGGCATCACGGTTGAGATAGACCTGCACCATCCGCGCTAAGATGCCTTCTACCCGATCTCTGGCCAGAATCACCACCTCTTGACTGTCGAAGGCGAGGGTTTCGGCGTTGTTGAGGTCAAACATAGCGCCATCGCTGTAACGGGTGATCTCGAGGGCATTGCCGTTGCGTTCGAGGGCGTAGTCGCTGCGTTTGCCGAGTAGCTGCAAGACGTCATGCCCCTTGCTGCCATCGACATACAACGCCAAGCCCATCGGCAAATAGCCCATCTCATTACCTTCGCCGCCGGTGAATTGGCGATTGGCAGTAACGTTGAGCACGTTCGGATCATATTCAGCGGTAAACACTTCGCCATAGCGAATGGTGAGGTTGTCGCCGCTGTCGAATTTGACCAGTTCGACGTCCAACAGACGATCGACTTCACCGGTGGTGTTGTGTGTCAATACCACGGCATGACCATCAACGCTGATGGTGTAGTCAGTACGCGCACCGCTTTGGATAGCGGTATCGTTGCCAAAGCCGCCATTGAGTCGGTCATTGCCAGTACCACCGGTGAGGGTATCGTTACCCGCACCACCATAGACGGTATCCTCGCCAGCTTCACCAAAGGTTTGGTCATCACCACCGAGGGAACCGACAATATCTTGTCCACCGCCGCCATAGATGCTGTCGTTGTCGGCACCTAATACAATAAATTGGTTGAGATTGTCCCCCACCGCCACGTTTTGCCCACTGCCGCCGATAGCGCGAACTTCACCGACGATGGCGATAAAGTCGATATTCTCGACTTGAATCACTGTGCCTTTTGGCAACTGACTCACATCAATCACCACCGCCTGTTTGCCATCGCTGGCACGGCTTGAGCCACTCACAATCAGCGGCTGACTCGGGGCAGTGGTGGTGTTGGCTGCGACAGTCGGCACCACGGTTTGCACAATCAGTTTTTCATTGGCTGGTAAGGCATTGAGGAAGGTAAAGCCATTGCCTTTCATCTCTTCCTGAATGCTCGAACCGGTTGGGGTTTTTTGTTCAATGCGGCGGATTAATTCAGCCATCGCATCGTCTTTGCTCAATATCGTGCCTTTACCATCGACACT
>NZ_ATVC01000053.1 GCF_000420525.1 Aquaspirillum serpens DSM 68 | reverse complement strand
CTGATTAAACGCGAACTGTAATACAGACTTCTCTCTCCCCAATACGTCTGTTTCCGCACCTGAATTTCAATATTGTATTGCACCCCAAAATCATCTTTCGCCAACACATCTAACACGATTTCTTTGGCGTGTAGGTCTTCACCGGAGATATTGGGATTGAGAATATCAGTGATGGTAATCGGCGGTTGATCGTAGCGGATGCTGTTAATCAAATCCGACAGCAATTCCGGTGATTGAGCAAAGAGACGTTTGAAGATGTAATCGTTCTTCGGGTCGAGCAATGGCAACATGGTTGGGGCAGAGACGGAAAGTAATACAGATGATTATAGTAGGGTGGATAAACGCAGTGCATCCACCCAAAAAAATATGAAGCAACCAAATTAAAAATGGTGGGCACGAAACCGTGCACACGACTGATCTATTTGTAGTTGTCCTTAATCTTCCATCTGAATGCGCTATCCTTGACGTTTTTCTCGGTTGGAGCCAAGCATGGCCGCAAGTTTGTTTGCCTTGTTGGATGATATTGCGTCATTGATGGACGATGTCGCTGCACTTTCAAAAGTCGCTGCACAAAAAACCGCTGGCGTGGCTGGTGATGATCTGGCAGTGGGGGCAAATCAAATGCAAGGCCTGCCACCCCATCGCGAATTGCCGGTGATCTGGCGAATTACCAAAGGCTCGTTGCTTAACAAGCTGTGGTTATTAGTCGCACTGTTAGCGATTGCTTATTTCTTGCCAGCGTTAATCACCGTGTTGTTGATTCTTGGCGCAGCCTATTTGGCTTTTGAAGGGGCAGAGAAAATCATTGAAAAGTTTTTCCCTCATGCCCACGACAACGAAGACACCACTCCACAAACAGAAGAAGACAAAATTCGTGGTGCTTTACGGACCGACCTAGTGTTATCCACCGAATTGATGGTGATTGCTATGGGTGCTGCTGGCGATAGCAGCCTAGGGACCAAAGCCGGTGTCTTGTTTGCAGTTGGGATTGGGGTAACATTTGTTATCTACGGCATCGTAGCGTTGATTATTCGCTTGGATGATATGGGATTTGCTTTGATGCAACGTAGTAGCACGACTGCACAACAGTTTGGCCGAGTGTTGGTGAACAGCGCCCCAAAAATTTTGCGCGTGTTGGCAGTGGTTGGCACTGTGGCGATGTTCTTAGTCGCGGGTGGTATTGTGGTGCACGATATTCCCGTCATTCACCATGCCGTTGAACCGGTAATCCATGCCCTCGGTACGACCTTGACCGAGGCCTTGGTCGGTGTTGTCTTTGGTTTAATCTTAGTTTTGTTCAAAACAGCATTCAGTACCGCAAAACGCCGCTTAACGGCCTAAATTCCGTTCCTATATTGATTGCCAGTCTTTCTTGACCAAAGGCCGCTCGACTCGCTTAGCCGCATCGGGCGGCTTTTTATTTTGCATGTAATGACTGTTGTAATTTTCACAGTGCAGACTCCACTTGTCGCTGTCTTAAATGACAAATCGGATTACACTCTTGTTGCACTGCAATATGCAACAGTAAAATATCAACAAAAACAGTTAATTAAATACCTAGATGTGACAACATAGGGGAGGTTGTTATGCTGAGCCGATTTGGAATTGCCACGAAGCTTAATGTATTGCTTTTTGCAATGATTGTGGGGGTGATCGCCATTGCTGCCCTGACCTTAAATGCCAAACGGGTGGCGATGTTTGAAGAACGTAAAATTCAAATTCGCACTGCTGTCGAACTCGCGGTGGGCGTGGCGCAATATTTCGAGGAAAAAGCCCAACAGGGCGAAATGACTCGTGCACAGGCGCAAGAATTAGCAAAACGTGCCATCGGCCACCTACGATACTCCGGCAAAGAGTATTTCAGCATCTACGACATGCACCCACGCATGGTGTGGTATCACGATCCTAAACTGATTGGCAAAGATCTATCGGCTTTAAAAGACCCGAACGGCAAATATCTGGTGATAGAAATGCGCGATGCAGTGCAAAAACAGGGCGCTGGTTTTGTTGAGTACCTATGGCCACAGCCAGGTAAGACTGAGCCGATTCCTAAAGTAGCCTATGCCGCAGGGTTTGCCCCGTGGGGTTGGATTGTAGCCTCGGGTTTGTATTTCGAGGACTTAAACGCACAATTTATTGCCGATGCCCAAGTGTTGTTGGCGCAAATTATTGGGGTGGCGTTGGTGATGGGCTTGCTGACGTTGTGGATTAAAAACCAGATTGTGCGCCCTATAAAAACGCTGGAAAGCGTGATGCACACAGTTGAGCGTGAGCATGATTTAACGGTTGAAGCACGGCTGACACACCAAGATGAACTGGGCAATATGGCCAAGGCGTTTAATAGCCTAATTCGCCATATTCGTGAGGCAGTATCGGCAGTCAATCAAAACAGCCATGAAGTCAATCAACGCGCTGGCGAAGTTGCCAAGCAATCGACCACCATTCACGATATTACGGTGCAACAAGGGCAAGCTGTACAAGCCTCTTCAGCAGCATTAGAAGAAATTAGCGTCAGTATTCAACATCTCGCTAGTCAAATTGAACATTTACGCGCCGTGGCGACCGATAGCCGAGCAGGGGCAGATGCAGGGGTGGGGGCATTGAGCACCTTGCAACAAGATATTGATTTAGCCCATTCCAGCCTCAGTGGTGAATTAAGTCGCGCCACCAATCAACTCGGCCAAGATATGGCAGCGATTACCCGCATGACCTCGGAAGTGCGCGATATTGCCGACCAAACCAATTTATTGGCATTGAACGCGGCGATTGAAGCGGCTCGCGCCGGTGAAATGGGGCGTGGTTTTGCCGTGGTTGCAGATGAAGTGCGTAAGCTGGCAGAAAAATCGGCGATCTCGGCTGGGCAAATTGATGACATTACCCGCCGCCTAGTCGATCAATCCTACGCCATGCAAAATCATGTGCAAGAAGGCTCTGAACATTTGTCCTCTGGACAGCAACATATCGAGGCAGTGGGCAATATTCTGCGCAATACCCACCAAGCAGCACACACCACCGAGCAACAAATCGCCGAGATGGCAAGTGCGCTGAATGAACAGCACATGGCGGTGCAGCAATTGGCACAAAAAGCCGAATCGCTGTCTGCCTCGGTGTTATCACATCAAGATCTGATCGATCATGGTGTGCAAACTGCCGAGGGGCTTCGTGAATTATCCGAGGGCTTATTACAAACTGCTGCCCGCTTCCGTGTGGCCTAAAGTGTTGCACTTGAAGCGAAAACAGGGGTTTGCGGTTGCCGAGAGGGGCCTAACTGACTTAAAATCAACGGCTCAACTATTTTTGTCAACCCTACCGCAAAGGACAGGTGCATTTCATGCCCAACATCCGCGTGAAAGAGAATGAGCCGTTTGAAGTCGCGATGCGTCGTTTCAAACGATCAATCGAAAAAACTGGTCTGTTGACCGAACTGCGCGCTCGCGAGTTCTACGAAAAACCGACCACAGAGCGTAAGCGCAAAAAAGCAGCTGCCGTGAAACGTCATTACAAACGTCTGCGCAGCCAAACTTTGCCGCCTAAGCTGTACTAATCTCGGCTCGTTTGACTCGGATGGAAACCGCAGGCTTGCCCTGCGGTTTCGCTGTTTTTAGATACTGCCATTTCTCCCTCTTGTTAGGCCAAGGAGCGCCCCATGAGCTTAAAACTCCAAATCAATGACGATATGAAAGCTGCGATGAAAGCGCGTGATAGCCAACGATTGTCAGCGATTCGCTTACTACTGGCGGCAATGAAACAAAAAGAAGTCGATGAGCGTATCGAACTTGACGATGCAGCCATCACGGCCGTTATCGACAAGATGTTGAAACAACGTCGCGATTCGCTCAGCCAATATGAAGCGGCGGGTCGTGCTGATTTGGCAGCCAAAGAGCAAGCCGAAATTGATGTTCTCACCCAATACATGCCGACCCCGTTAACCGAAGCAGAAATTGATGCCCTAATCGAACAAGCCATCACCGACAGTGGTGCCAGCGGTGCGGCAGCAATGGGCAAAGTGGTTGGTTTGGTACGTCCGCAAGTGATGGGACGCGCAGACATGGCGCAGGTGTCGGCTCGGATTAAAAACCGTCTTGCACAGTAAGCGATTCTCTCAACGGCAGGTGTGGCGATGATTCCACAGGATTTCATCGACCGTTTATTGGATCGTGTGGATATTGTCGAGGTTGTCGATCGACAAGTCCCTCTAAAAAAAGCAGGCCAAAATTATGTGGCCTGTTGTCCATTTCATCGTGAAAAATCGCCTTCGTTTTCGGTCAGCCCACAAAAACAGTTTTACCACTGCTTTGGCTGTGGTGCGCATGGTAATGCACTGACTTTTTTGATGGAGCATAACGGCATGGGGTTTGTGGATGCCGTTCATGCTTTGGCCGAACAGGTGGGTATGGCGGTGCCACAAACCGACACCACGCCGGCACAACAAGCGTCTGTCGCTCGTCAATACAGCCTACAAGACTGTTTATTACAAGCTGCCCGTTTTTATAAGTATCAACTCAAACATAGCCCCACCGCGATTGATTACTTAAAACGGCGTGGGGTAACTGGCGAAATCGCCGCGCGTTTTGCCATTGGCTATGCCCCAAGTGGCTGGAATGCCTTGCAGGGCGTATTTGAAGATTATCTCAACCCCCAGCTTGTCGAAGCGGGACTGTTAGTAAAACGTGAAGATGGCAGCCGCTACGACCGCTTTCGCGAGCGAATTATGTTCCCGATTCGCAACCGAAAGGGACAAATTATCGCCTTTGGTGGGCGTGTCTTAGGCCAAGGTGAACCGAAATACCTCAACTCACCAGAAACCCCTTTATTTGAGAAGGGACGTGAGCTATACGGATTGTTTGAGGCGCGACAGGCGATTCGTGAGCATAACTGTGTGTTGGTGGTTGAGGGATATATGGATGTGGTGATGTTGGCACAACATGGCATTGACTATGTGGTTGCCACATTAGGTACTTCGACAACCTCACACCATATCCACAGCTTGCTTAGACAGACCGACCATATCGTTTTTTGCTTTGACGGCGATGCCGCTGGGAAAAAAGCGGCTTGGCGAGCTTTAGAAAGTAGCTTGTCGCAATTACGCGATGGTAAGCGGGTGTCGTTTCTGTTCTTGCCACCTGAACATGACCCTGACAGTTATGTCAGAGCATATGGGCAAGCCGGATTTGAAGCCTATTTGCAGCAACAGGCGGTGCCGTTGTCGGCCTATTTATTGCAAGCATTGTTACAACAGCAAGGTGAACACCGCAGTGAAGAAGGCCGCGCTGCCTTATTACAACAAGCGATGCCGCTATTAAAAGCCATCGCCGCGCCGGCATTGGCTACTTTATTGCGGCAACGCTTTGCCGAGCAAATTGGTATGCCGGTGGCGGAATTAGAACGGCTTTTGGGGATCAAACGAGCTTGGGTTGGGCGAAAAGGGCAGTTTACGGCGCAACCTGCGCCCCAAATCACCTATTCTTTACCACAGCGGGTATTGCGTTGGCTGGTGTTGTATCCCACATTAGCTCATAGAGTGCCGGTGGAAGAATTAGCGTGGCAAGAAGCCACCGAGGATGTTCAACAATGTATTGCCTTATCAGCACTTATCCAAAGTTTGCCCCATTGCACTACTACTGGGCAGCTGATTCAAGGCTTACAACAACATCCTTTGGCCCAGCCAGTATTGGCGGTGTTACATACTTTACGGCCAGAAAGCGACCCCGAACAACATGAGTTGGAATCTGAGTTTGATGCTGCGATTGCTGCGCTGTTATCACGCTCGGCGCAACAACGTTTAGAACATCTGAAACGGAAAGATCGCGAAAGCGGTTTAAGCCGTGAAGAACAGTATGAAATGGTACGGTTGAGCATCGAAGTGCAGGGTAAGCGCTGATGCGACAAGCGTTGTGATATAATCTGATGTTTTTTCAGCCTAATTTGGGCAGGATGAAAAATGGCGGCCATTCCTAGCAATGACAAGGATCTCGACCTCAATTCGCCGGTTAACACCGAAACAGCCGACGAACAGCGCAAACGCCTACGGCAACTGATTGCGCTTGGTAAAGAGCGGGGCTATCTCACCTATTCCGAAATCAATGACCACCTGCCAGACGATGTGTCTGATGCAGAACAAATCGAAAACATTGTCAGCATGATTGCTGGCTTAGGCATCCAAGTCTGTGATGAAGCCCCCGATGCTGAACAGCTCTTGATGTCTGATGCCACCCCCGCCGTGGCAGATGAAGATGCAGTTGAAGAAGCCGAAGCGGCGCTGTCGACCGTTGATGCTGAATTTGGCCGCACAACCGACCCTGTGCGTATGTATATGCGTGAAATGGGTACGGTGGAATTGCTCACCCGTGAGGGCGAAATTGAAATCGCCAAACGGATCGAGGAAGGCCTCAAGCACATGATTATGGCGATCTCGGCATGTCCGGGTACCCTGTCCCAAGTGCTCGAATTGGTCAATCGCATTGAGCGTGATGAGTTGCGTGTCGATGAAGTAGTGGACGGTTTCGTCGATCCTAACGCCGAAGTCAACGAAGAGAGCGAATTCACCGAACCGCCGGAAGCCGACCCTGAGGCGGATGAATTAGCCGTCGACGAGGAAGATGAAGACGAAGAAGGCAATGCTGCAGCAGTGAGCAATGCCAATTTGGAAGAGCTGAAGCAACAAACGATTGAGCACTTCACGACCATTCGTGCTTTGTACGACCAACTGTTGGCAGCATTGCGTCAACATGGCATTCATAGCAAAGCCTATTTGAATGTGCAGCAAGAAATCAGCAATCAGTTTATGACTGTGCGCTTTGCGGTGAAACAGGTTGAACAGCTCTGTGAAAACTTACGCAGCAGCGTGGATGAAATTCGGGCTTTAGAACGCGACATCCAAGATATTTGTGTGAATAAAGTCAAGATGCCGCGTGAGCTATTCCTTGCCACCTTCCCTGGCAATGAAAGCAATCCGAAGTGGGTCGAAGACATGATCTCGACGGGTAAGCCTTTTGTGCCCACCCTCAATCGCTATCAACATGCGGTGATTGAAAAGCAATTTAAGCTGGCCGAGCTGCAAAATAAAGCCATGATTCCGATTAAGGAATTGAAAGAAATCAATCGCCAGATGTCCACCGGCGAGGCAAAAGCACGCCGTGCTAAACGCGAGATGATCGAGGCTAACTTGCGTTTGGTAATTTCGATTGCTAAGAAATACACCAACCGTGGTTTGCAATTCTTGGACTTGATTCAAGAAGGCAATATCGGTTTGATGAAAGCGGTGGACAAGTTTGAATATCGCCGTGGCTATAAATTCTCGACTTACGCCACATGGTGGATTCGCCAAGCGATCACCCGCTCGATTGCCGACCAAGCACGTACCATCCGTATCCCTGTGCATATGATCGAAACCATCAACAAGATGAATCGCATCAGCCGCCAAATCTTGCAACAGACCGGTCAAGAACCCGATCCGGCGATGTTGGCGAAAGAGATGGACATGCCAGAAGATAAAATCCGCAAAATCATGAAGATTTCCAAAGAGCCTATCTCGATGGAAACCCCGATTGGTGATGACGATGATTCGCACTTGGGCGATTTTATCGAGGATGCCGCCACCATGGCACCAGCCGATGCGGCGATGTATTCTGGTTTACGCGAGGCAACCCGCGAAGTGTTGGACACCTTGACGCCACGCGAGGCGAAAGTCTTGCGGATGCGTTTTGGTATCGAGATGAATACCGATCATACCTTGGAAGAAGTGGGGAAACAGTTTGATGTGACACGGGAACGTATCCGTCAGATTGAGGCAAAAGCCTTGCGCAAACTCCGCCATCCTACCCGCTCGGAACGGTTGCGTAGCTTCCTCGATTCTGAACCCGGCGGTAGCATGCCAACCCAGTAAGCACTAAAAAAGTGGCAAGTTTTCTGCTATACTCTTCGCCACTTTTGGGCCTCTAGCTCATGCTTGGTTAGAGCAGCGGACTCATAATCCGTTGGTGCCGGGTTCGACTCCCGGGGGGCCCACCAAAACAAAAAGCCAACCTCAAAGAGGTTGGCTTTTTTCATTACTTATCGATTTAAGCTGTAATGGTAAAATGTGTTTCTGCGAGAGCGGGTAAATTTGGAAAACTACCAATTAAAACAGCTGGAATTGCCCCAGATCCATCCTCATCATAAAACAATTCACCAGCAGTTGCATCATAGAGAAGACGATGATTAGCCGTAGTAGCGACAGTTCCATTAACAAACATTGCTGGAGTTACTACACCGGTAGCAGTAAACCCATCAAATAGCTTATTCGATAATTGGATAGAATCATCTGCAGTATTAAAATCAATGATAGTATCTACATCTGCTGGAGATAATACAGAGAAGTTTAAAACAAAAATATCTTTACCATTTCCACCCGTGATGGTATCTACACCAAGACCACCAACCAGACTATCATCTCCAGCGCCACCAATTAGGCTATCATCCCCCAGGCTACCTAATAGGGTATCGTTTCCTGCTCCACCATAAATGGTGTCGTTTCCAGCAGCCGCATCTATTAAATCTGCAAGAGGTCCCCCTTGAATAAGGTCATCACCAATTGTAGTAATGGCCATATTGGTAATATTTAGAGCGTCATTCCCATATATATCTTGAATTGCATCATTTTCAGGGCGATCATCTAAATCATTTCGATAACTTAACAACACTGTTCCGCCTGCCAGTGCACTGGCAATCGTAACTTTTACTTCTTTATCAACTACTGAGACAGAAGAAACAGTAACGGGGTTTCCATCAACAGTAATGGTGAAATTATTAATAGATGCAGTTCTTTTAGCAAGTATCTCATCATAAGTTAAAGTTAGAATTTTTCCATCGCTTGAATTCTCAACTTTTAATAAAGTAGGGGGTGTATTGTCAGTATTGATGAGAGTTGATTGATTGCTCACTTTCAAGGGAGTACTGATATCACTTGCATCATTACCTATCAAGTCTTGCACAGCTGAATTGGTTGCACTGCTATCAACAGAAGGCGCTTTATAGCTAATCCAAACTGGCTCAGCAGCCTTAATTGTTGTATCTACACTGACTTGTACAGTGTAGCCAGACACATCAACCTTAGTCGGTTTAATTGTATTGATTAAACTACCAACAGCGACAGAAAATGATTCCTTTCCTGCTGTTTTACTGGCTAAAGACTCATTGTAATAAAGAATAATGCTCTTGCCATCGCTAGCTACTTCAGCAGACTGTAATATAGGCGGTTGATTATCTATACCATTTGCTGAATCTACGGGTGTATTCGGTAAAATATTTTGTGGCGTTGCTGAGTTAATCAATTTAGTTAAAGCTGATCCGGTATAAGATCCTTTAATAATGGTTGGGTCACTACCAGACAAACCATTTGGAATGTCGTTGTAACTGATCACTATGATTTTTGCTAATGTTGATAAATCATTTGCAGTTACCACTCGATTATTTACATCAGTAATAATTTGTGCCAAAGCATTGGCTTTTGCTGCTGAAAGCACGGTTCCTATCTCACCTGCTGATTTTTGTATTACCTGAGTAACAAAACTAATGTCTGTTAAGTTAGCATTTTGATTTAATAGTGTGTCAGCTAATGCCTTGAAAACAGAGATAGTCCGATCTGGCACACCAAAACTAATCACTGCTGTGGTTTGTAAAACCAAATTCATTACCTGTACTATTTTAGTATAAACAGAGAATGCCTGTTCTTGTTCTAATTTTGGTGCAGTACCTTTTGCAATAATTGTTACCGGATCATAGCTTAGTAAGTCAATATTACTTGCAATACCTAATGCAGATTTGACTTTATCAACGGCATTTGCCAAGTTTTGATCATTTTTAGCTGCCAATACCATATCAGCTAACGTTGTTAAAGGTGTAATAATTGTACTGCCGATTGGTGCAGATAAAACTGCTTTAAAGGGTTGACCTGTGATTATATCAATACCACCAGAAACAATAATTTTTTGACTATTCGATAAACCAGTTAAAGGTAAGGTGATTTCACCAAAGCCATTGGTAGTTCCATTCCATTCGCCAGAATCTCTAATTCGATTGTTATTATTATCAATAAAAACCGTTGCTCCAGTTAAATAACCATCAGCCACCTTAATAGTCATTCCAGAAGTTTTAATATCTTGAGCAAGAATATCTAGTCCTTTTTCTGCTGTTTGATATTTTCCGTTGGAAAGAGAAATAGACTGTAAATAATTTCCAGTCATTTCTTTAACGCCGGATAAATTAAGCAAAGAAGCCTTACCTAAACCTTTTAATTCATCGAGTAAAAACTGTGCAGCTTCTGCACGATAATTTAGAACAGTAGAAGCATCATCTTTTCCCATTACATAGTAGGTGAAGAGGTTGCTCCATTCGTCTTGATTTTTCCCTAATAAGCTATAGGCTTGGTCGGCAACTTCTTTGACAGATAAATCTTGCCCAGTGCCTTGTAAAACAACTTGTTTGAGTAAGGTATTAGTGCCCAGACCCCGAGCCAGAGACGTCATGTAGCTATCAATTAGATTTTTTAATGCTAAGAAATCATTCTTTTGTGGGCCTAATGTTGCTTCTAAGACAGCTAAATCACTGTCACTTGCTGCGGTACCTGTTGCAAGAATAAAAACTTTTTGTAGAAGGATATGCAAGGGATTAAAAGAGGCCATAACAAGGGCTCCACAGAGAAAGATTGAAATTACTACGTTTTACCATTCGTATAGTAACTGATTGTTTACCCTGTGTGCGGCAGGCCGCGCCGTTCAGGTGCGAGGAAGGGTAGTGCGGACAGCGTGGTCGTCCTTGTCTTTCGGTTTTAGTCCAGTAGGGTAGGCACCACTTTGTACCTACCATATCCAAAAACGGCAAAATACCACCGTCCGTAACATCAAACCACCTCGCCCTGATTTGGGTGTGGTGGTCTTTTTATGGCGTGTTTTCCGTATGTTGCTTCATTCCCTTGGTAGGAACAAGACCTGTGCCTGCTCTACCTGACCGATCTTTTTGAACCTGTAGAGAGCACAAAATCGGTGCCTATCCTACTGATTTAGAAATCGCCGCCCACTGTGGCAAAATACAGCACCCTCCCAAACCAACGATTCCCATGAAAATAGCGTTTTATATTATCGGGTTGGCTTTATTGGCCCTATTAGTACCTTTCTTCCTGCCTAGCACACCACCGGCACACACCGATCACCCCAACCAAAATCTACCGTGGCAAATCACTGTGGATGCCCAAGGCCACAGCACCGTGTTCGGCCTAACACCAAGCCGCAGCACCTTGGCAGATGTCCGACAACAGCTCGGCGAGGATATGGAAATAGCGATTGTTGCTGCACCGGGTGAAGTGGGAGAGGTTGAAGCCTATTACAGCCAAGTCTCACTTGGTTTTGTCATGGGACGAGTGATTTTCACCCTCGATGCTACCCCAGCCACCATCACCGCAATGCGCGACCGCGCCTTAAAAGCGGAGCATATGGAAAGCAGTACCAAAAAAATTAGCCTACATCCGGAAGACCTCGCCAAAGCCAACTCACTCCCCATCCGCGCTATTGGTCTGATTCCCAGCGCGAATTTAGATGAGGCAACGGTGTTGCAGCGTTTTGGTGCACCGAAAGAACGGATTACCGTTGGGGAAACCTTGACGCACTTTCTGTACCCAAATTTAGGGTTGGATGTCGTGCTCGACACCAAGGGCAAAGAGGTATTGCAGTACGTCGCCCCCAAAGATTTTGAAACGCGCATCCGCGCGCCACTGTTAGCGACGCAAGCGAAACCGCAACCATAAAAAAAGCCAGCTCTTCCTCGCTGGCTTTTTTTCTTGCTCAGTCCTCACCCAACGCTGCTAACAATTCCGCCTGATGTTCGGCGATAAGGGCGTGGGTGAGTTCGTCTAAATCACCATCCATCAAACTATCCAACTTATACAAAGTCAGGTTGATGCGGTGGTCGGTCATGCGGCCTTGAGGGTAGTTATAGGTCCGGATGCGTTCTGAGCGATCTCCTGATCCAATCAGGCTTTTACGCTCGGCGGCTTCTTTGGCTTGTTGCTCACGGCGCTGAATATCGTTAATCCGCGAAGCCAACACCGCCATCGCACGGGCTTTATTTTTGTGTTGCGAACGGTCGTCTTGGCATTCCACCACAATCCCCGTTGGCAAGTGGGTAATCCGCACCGCAGAGTCAGTCTTGTTAATATGCTGACCACCGGCACCACTGGCACGGAAGGTATCAATGCGCAAGTCGGCAGGGTTGAGGTTCACCGCTTCGAGCTCGTCGGCTTCTGGCATCACCGCCACGGTGCAGGCGGAGGTGTGAATCCTGCCTTGAGTTTCGGTGGCTGGCACACGTTGTACGCGATGACCACCGCTTTCAAACTTCAACCGCGAATACGCACCATAGCCTTCAATACGGGCAATAATTTCTTTAAACCCACCTAAATCCGATTCTGACGCCGACACAATCTCGACTTGCCACCGTTGCCGTTCGGCGTAACGTGAATACATCCGGAACAGGTCTGCGGCAAACAACGCCGCTTCATCCCCACCCGTGCCAGCGCGAATTTCTAAGAAGATGTTTTTTTCGTCATTCGGATCGCGTGGCAATAAAGCCTTTTGCAATTCAAGATCGAGGGCTTCGATACGGGCTTGGGCGGCATCAATTTCATCACGGGCAAACTCCCGCATCTCAGGATCGTTCAACCAGTCTTGGGCCGCTGTCAGATCGGCTTGGGCTTGTTTCCACTGGCGATGGGTTTCTACCAACGGGGTCAACTCGGCATGTTCACGAGTTAACTTGCGAAAACTGTCCATGTCCGCTGTGGCGGCTTGCTCACTCAATAGACAAGTGACTTCTTCTAAACGGTCGGCCAGTTGGTCCAGTTTTTGGGCAATAGAGGGTTTCATAAAATCGTTTTAATCCGGATGAAGATCGTACAAACGCGAAATCAGGCTAAGCATCTGTTCTCGTGATTCGCCACGGGCTTGGTTGAGGGCGGCGGTAGGGGGATGAAGTAATTTATTGGTGAGCTGCTGTGAAAAGGCTTCGAGCACAGCACGCGGGTCTTCACCACGCGCTAAGCGTTTTTCGGCAGCGGCAATCGCATGACGGCGAACCCGTTCGCCATGATCGCGCAGCGCACGCACCACCGGCACTACTTCACGCGCCGCCAGCCAATCCAAAAAGGCATGGGTGTGTTCAACAATAATGGCTTCGGCTTGTTCTGCTGCTTGGCGGCGAGCATCGCGCCCCGCTTCGACAATCGAAGCCAAGTCATCGACGGTGTATAAAAATACATCGTCCAGTTCGGCCACTTCGGCTTCGATATCGCGTGGCACCGCCAGATCTAACATAAAAATCGGTTTACGGCGGCGGACGCGCAAGGCCCGTTCCACCATGCCCTTGCCTAAAATTGGCAGCTGGCTGGCGGTAGAGGTGACTACCACATCATATTGCGGTAGATGTTCTGGGAGATCAGATAGGGCAATGGCGCTGCCTCCAAAGCGTTCAGCCAGTGCTAGACCGCGTGCCACAGTACGGTTAGCAACACACAAGGCAGCAGGATTTTGTGCGGCATAGTGGGTTGCCACCAGTTCAATCATTTCACCCGCGCCGATAAACAAGACTTTGACTTCCTGAATCGAAGGGAAGATCTGTTCTGCCAGCCGCACCGCCGCCGCCGCCATCGACACCGAACTAGCCCCAACGGCAGTTTGGCTGCGCACAGTTTTCGCGACCGAGAAAGCGTTTTGAAACAGATGATTGAGCAAAGTGCCCAGTGTGCCGGTGTTTTCTGCTACCCGCACCGCATCTTTCAACTGGCCGAGGATTTGCGTTTCACCCAACACCATCGAATCCAAACCACAGGCGACACGGTAGGCATGGCGGGCGCCTGCTTCGGCATCAAGCAGATAGAGATAGGGCTCGATTTCACTGCGCGGCAATTGGTGATAATGCGCCATCCAGTTAAGGGCAGCATCGATATCACGGCTATTGCAATAGATTTCAGTGCGGTTGCAGGTAGAGAGGATGACCGCTTCTGTCGCTGTGTGCGTCGCGATCAAGCTTTCGAGGGCGTCCGGCACCGTCTCGGCAGGAAAAGCCAATTTTTCCCGCACCACTAATGGCGCGGTTTGGTGATTAAGCCCAAGGGCAAGCAGATGCATGGAAGAGACAGCGCCAAAAAAAGGGAGCTATTTTAACTGGGATTGGCAAGCCTGTGAGCCTGCCGATGCGATGTGTTTAGGGCGATACCATACCGGTTTTTGGGTCGAGGTATTCAAATAAGGTATGCACTTTTAAGACCCCTGCCGTTTCACTGGCAATACGGGCGGCGGTATTACCTTCATTTGGCGTAACCAAACCCAATAAAAACACCTCACCACGTTCCGACACTACCTTGACGTGATTCGGTGCAAATTCACGGTTTTCTAACATCCGTGTTTTGACTTTAGTCGTCAACGAGGTGTCATTCAGCCGATTGCCAAGGGTTGAGGGAGGGGCAATCACCAATTCGTTAAACACACGGCGCACGTTTGGCATGCCACGGGCAATCAATTCAATTCGTGCTTTACTGGCCGCATCGGGCGCTTCACCTGTGAGCAAAACCGCCCGATTGAAGCTGGTCACGTTGACATGGGCGTCCGGCTGTTCAGCACCCACTTGCTGCCCAATTTTCACTTCTAGCGTTTGGTCATCCACATACGCACCGGATGACCGGCGGTCTGAACCGACTAATAAAGCACTACCAGCGGCACCACCGGCAATCAAGGGCACACAACCATGAAGAAAAGGGGCTAGGGTGGCAACGGTAGCAAGTACCACAATCGAACGCTGTATTGTCATTGTTTATTCCGATCCCAAAAGCATATAGTCAATACAATCACACAAGGCATGAATCAACAAGATATGGACTTCTTGAATGCGGGCCGTGCGTTGTGCTGGCACGCATAAGTTGACATCATCGCCCTGCAAGAGATGTTGGATTTTGCCGCCATCACGACCCGTCAAAGCGATAACGGTCATTTGTCTTTCATGGGCGGCATGAATCGCCTCGATCACATTGGCCGAATTGCCGCTGGTTGAGATGGCTAACAACACATCACCACTTTGCCCAAGGGCACTGACTTGTTTTGAGAAGACCAAATCAAAGTTGTAGTCGTTGCCAATCGCGGTGAGGGCGGAGGTATCAGTTGACAGCGACAGAGCCGCCAATCCGGGGCGCTCTTGTTCAAAACGGCCCACCATTTCTGCTGCAAAATGCTGTGCATCTGCTGCCGAGCCGCCGTTACCGCAGGCGAGAATTTTGCCCTCGTTCATTAAACAAGCCAGCATCCGTTCTGCGGCGATAGCAACCTGTGGCGCTAAAATATCCATCGCCAATTGTTTCACGGCAATGCTTTCTACAAAGTGGGTTTGTACCCGTTCTGTCAGTTCCATACCTGTCCTACAGTCAAAAGTGCGGCTATCTGCTGTTAAAAGAAAATATTTTGCAGCCAAATGGGGGCTTGTTGCCCTTGTATCAACACAGCATCAAAACGACAAGGGGGCGTGTGAGACAAGCGCTGTAAATAATATTGCGCGGTGAGTGAAAGTTTACGTTGTTTTGCCGGTGTGATGCTGGCCATTGCACCACCATAACGCGCACTGCGCCGATAGCGCACCTCGACAAATACCAGCGTTTGATGATGCTGCATGATAAGGTCGATTTCTCCAAGCCGACAGCGCCAATTGCGTGCAATCAGCACCAATCCTGCCGCTTGGAGATAGGCCAAGGCCAGATCTTCTGCCTCATTCCCGCGTTGTTGTGGTGTCGGTTGCGCTGTCATCACTGGACGGAGGGGGTGTGGTGGCGGTTAAGGTGTGCAAGGGCAAAGTACGCTGTAACTGTTGTTCACTATTCAGTTGCAACTCTCCCGTGACCCCAGCAAAGGCCGTATTCAGCGGTTGACCTTGTGCCAGCCGCAAGGCCACCCGCCATGCATCAATGCCCAATGCGTATAACCGTTCTGTGCCATGAGTCAGATGCTCTTTGGGGCGCGGATAGCGTTGCACCACCGGCAAGTCAGGTTGGGTAAGCCACGGCATATCGACCACTTGAATACCCGCAAAATGGCTGGGGCGTTGGTTGTCGTGTAGCTGTGAGGTGGCATAACGCGAGTTGCCCTCGGCGAGGGTAGGAAGTTCTAACGCGGTTTGCTTATCCACTGCTAACACCACGCTGTCGTAGTCGCTAGGTGTTTGATTAAGCGGCAAGGCAGAAATAGTAACGCTCTGTGTCCGTTGCTTTTGCCATACCTGACTGAAGGCTTGGGCGCTGCGTTGGCCGAGTGGGCTACCATCGCGCACCACCAGCGGTTTTTGTTTACCTTGTTTGATGAGATGAAATGCCAGCTGTTGGGCTTCACCCTCCACCGCTAAATTCAGCGAATACAAAGTGCGCGGTAGGGTTTTTCCCTCAATGGTGTTCAAGGCCAGCGTGGGAATGGGGATCGACTGTTTCAACAATTGTTGAATATGTGGCCGCGCCAATGGGCCAATCACCACCTTGGCACCGTCGCGGAGGGCTTGTTGATACTGTGTCAACACATTCTGATCATCAGTATCGTAGCGCACCCACTGTGCACTGCCATCACGCTCTGCTGCCGCTTGAATACCATCCAAAATCACTTTTGCTGCCTCGGCCAAGGGGCCGGTTTGGGCTGGCAATAAAATAGCAATTTTAGGCTGGCTCAAATCGGGCTCTGGCGGGGTAACAGCCATCTGATGCGTCATAGGCAAGCTGGTTGCGGTGATGGGCAGCAGCGGTGCTGCATTCAGTTTGGTGATATAGTCTGCCGCCGCACGGGGCTGTGCTATTGCCCCTGTGTGCCATCCTAAACCTAGGGCCAGCCCAATGAGGCTGATGATTGGAGCTCGTCTGTGCATTCGCCGCTCTTTCAATTATTTACTGACGCGCAAGCATCGCTGCAAGGCAGCACATTATATGTGGTGGCTACCCCAATTGGGAATTTGACTGATATTGGTGTGCGCGCCTTGGCGGTTTTAGCTGCGGCAGATGTCGTGTGCGCCGAAGATACCCGAGTGACCGGCCAGCTACTGCGCGCTTATGGGATTCATGTGCCTACCTTGGTCAGTGTGCGCGAACATAATGAACGCGAACAATGCCAACGCATTATGCAGTGGTTACAGGAAGGGAAAAAAGTGGTGTTGGTGTCCGATGCTGGTACGCCAGCGATTTCCGACCCAGGCGCCCGCGTGGTGCAAAGTTGCCATGAAGCCGGTTTGACCGTCTGTCCTATTCCAGGCCCCTCGGCTTTAACCACGGCGGTGGCTGGCGCAGGGTTACAGGCAGCTCAGGTATTGTTTTACGGTTTTCTACCGCCGAAAATGGTGGCACGACAAAAACTGTTGCAAGGTTGGCAGCAAGTCGATTATGCCGTGGTATTGTATGAAGCGCCGCATCGGATTGTGGATTGTCTGCAAGATATTGTGACAGTGTTGGGTGAACAACGGCTGTTGGTATTGGGACGAGAATTAACCAAAACCTTCGAAACCTTACGCCGCCTGCCTGCGGCAGAACTATTAGCTTGGGTGCAAGCCGATAGCAACCAACAGCGGGGAGAATGTGTGCTGATCATTGAACAAGCACCGCCCCGTGCTCAGGCTGACGATGGCCTAACGGCGGAACAACAGCAGCTATTACAGACCTTGGTACGCGCAGTGCCGACTAAACAAGCGGCACAATTAGCCGCAGAATTAACCGGTGTGAAACGCAAACTGTTTTACGACTATGCGCTGCAGTTGAAAGCGCAAGACGATGATGCCGAGTGATAATTTAACGCCGATACAGTAAAGACCGTGTTGTGATGAGCCTTGCCCTTGAACGAATTACTACGCAATACATCGAAGCCGAAGACCGCATTCGGTTGTCTGGTTCAACCAGTGATGGCCGCAGCCAAGTATTGTGGTTAACACAACGCCTGTTATTGCGGCTGTTGCCACGCCTATTGGATGCCCTACAGCCAAGCGCCGCCACCACTCGCGTAGCCACACAACAACCGCAGGATGAATGGCAAAGCTGGTTGCAAGCAGCGGCACGCGACAGCCTGCAACAACAAGCGCCCGTCCCCACCGAGAATGCACAAGCAATTTGGTTAGTCCATGCCATCAATTTATCGTTATCACGCGAGGCAGTGCGGGTGGCGTTTTGTGATGAAACAGGGCAAGAACGCGCTGAATTAACCATGAACCCGACGGTGTTGCGGCAGTGGTTATCGATTGTGTATGAAGGCTGGCGCAAAGCAGAATGGCCAGCCACATTATGGCCGGCGTGGATTCGCCCTGATGCCAGCCCAGTGGTGGATAAATCGCTGTGGCACTAGGATTAGGTCGTTTTCAGGTATTTAAACGTCTAGGCGAGGATAGGGATCGAACCGCTTCGCCCTTGATTGGGTGGGGCGTTTTTTTTTGGGATGAGATTGGTAATGGGTTTAGTGGGCAAAAACTACCCTACCAATCTAACCCTCGAAAATATCCTCTAACCGCTGTGCTTGCGTTAACGACACTCCCCACTGCTGCAACTGCTCCGGCGTTGCCGCCCGTAACCGCGACAACACCCAATCCGGCAACGGCTGACCAAACCGCGCTTTGATTAACGTCTGGACGAGGGTTCGCATGGCTTGTATACCTTCTTCTCGACCTTCTTCCCGAGCCGTAATGATGTCGGTGTTGTAATCCCACACTGCCCGTTGCCTAGCAATGGCGCGCAGTTGTTCTTCTTTCGTTTGGCTCAGGGTTTCTAAAGAGCGTAGTGCAGTCACCACTGGGGTATGTGTCAGCTGTGCCATGATGTGTTGCTCCTGCCAATGTTCAAACAGATCGACCCAATTCTTTAACGCT
>NZ_ATVC01000052.1 GCF_000420525.1 Aquaspirillum serpens DSM 68 | reverse complement strand
GGTGGTCATCTCATTGCTGTTCCAGCACAAAATACCAGCCGGACGTGTCCAAGCTGCGGTCATGTCTCGGCTGAAAACCGCCAAACTCAGGCTAAATTTGCTTGTGTGCAATGCGGCTATGAAAACCACGCCGATGTCGTCGGTGCGATTAATGTTCTAAAACGCGGCCAAGCTATCTTAGCGGCCGCATAAACAACAAAAGGGCAGGACTTGCCCAGTTCGCCTGTGAAGTGAGCGGTGCCGTCATGCCGCCAGCAGCAGGAACCCACCGAAGCGACTTTGGCCTGTGTCTAGACCAAAGCGCCGTAGGAATCCCCGCTCTTTAGGGCGGGGAGGATGTCAACGAGTGGTTTGGCTATCTCTTACCCGATTGGTTTAGGGTTGGCGGCGGGGGCAATGTTGTTTGTGGTGTCGCATGAAGTGATTCCGGAAACTCACCGCCACGGCCATCAAACCTCGGCAACCTTGGGCTTGATGGTGGGCTTTGCACTGATGATGGTGTTGGATACCACTTTAGGTTAATCGACTTTACCATTAGCATGATGCAATTCTGTTTCGTTTGCTCAGGAATTGCATCATGTCTGTTGCTGCACTGTATTACCAACCCGATGCGTTTGAAGTCACACCCCAAAAAAATATCATGGGGCGCCATGCGGCAGGGGCCTCATTTTTACGCGGTTTTTTGCGTTATAGCAGCAGCGATGTCTTTTGGGTGTTGACCGAAAAAGCAGTTGATATGCCGGCTTTTCTGCGTCATGCCCAACAATGGCGGCCACAGCTGCCGGTGCATCATCTGCATCAGGGTAGCCTCGGCCAACTGAAACAACCAGGTTGTCTGTTTTATCCCAGCCCTAGCCTCGGCCATTTAGCGTGGCAACGTACGGCCTATGGACATAACGCATGGAGCTTGTGTGGTATTACCCATACCACCGCCAGTGCTGGCGCAATGGACGATATCACCGACTATCTCACCGCGCCGTTACAACCGTGGGATGCGCTAATCTGTACCTCTCAGGCAGTGAAAAGCCATGTTGAACAGATGCTCTATGCCCAACAAGACTACCTGCGGCAGCGGCTGCGGTGTCAGGATTTTATTTGGCCACAGCTACCAGTGATTCCACTGGGTATCCACAGCCAAGATTTCGTCTTTACCTCCGAGCAAAAACAACAGGCCCGACAGCAATTACAACTGGCACCGGATAGCATCGTGGTGTTGTATATGGGTCGGTTGTCATTTCATGCTAAAGCGCATCCGTTAGCGATGTATCAAGCCTTGCAACGCGTCGCCGAGCAAATCAACGTCCCACTGGTGTTAATTGAATGTGGTTGGCACGCGAATCAAGCGATTGCCGATGCTTTTCGACAAGCAGCACAACTGGCTTGCCCTGCGGTACGCATCGAACAACTTGACGGGCGGCAACCAGAACAACGGAACTTAGCGTGGGCGGCGGCAGATATTTTTTGTTCACTGTCCGACAATATCCAAGAGACATTCGGCATCACACCATTAGAAGCCATGGCGGCGGGCTTACCGGTGGTGGTATCAGATTGGGATGGCTATCGTGATACGGTACGTGATGGCGTGGATGGTTTTTTGATCAGCACCACCCTCCCCCCTGCTGGCTTGGGACGCAATATCGCTCTGCGCCATGCGCTGTCGCTCGACAGTTATGATCGTTATTGTGGTTTAGTATCGAGCTTAGTGGCGGTGGATGTCGCGGCGGCGAGTGAGGCTTTGTTATTGCTGGCAACGCAACCGGAATTGCGGCAGATGATGGGCGCCGCAGGTCAACAACGGGCACAACAACAGTATGATTGGCAACAGATTATTCCGCGCTATCAACAACTGTGGGCAACACAAGCGGAACGACGTCATGCCGCCGGTGAAGCAAAACCTGCCACTTGGCCGGCTCGCCTTGATCCCTTTCAGGCTTTTCGCGCTTACCCATCAACCATCCTCCACCCTGACCATGTGTTGCGCTTAGTCGATCGTGATGTCGAACAAAGCAAGCAGCGGTTGCAACATTATCGCCAACTGGCAATGGTAGAAGTTGCCATCCCAATTTTACCGACCGAAGCCGAACTAGAAGATTTATTGACCTCATTAGCAGCCGCACCACTCACCGCACGGCAATGGATCAGTCGTTTTCCTGCAACACGACAAAAACTATTGTTTCGTAGCATTGTTTGGTTATACAAACTCAATCTGGTGTGCCGCCATAAGATTTAATCTTGTGCAAATTAAAAAAACAGTCTTACCTATGGCATAATTTACCGTTTGTTTAGTATTTTTAAGTCTTTATTTGCTGCTTTCTTATAAAAAAAGCTTATTTATTATTTTTTCGCTAAAAATTCTGTGTTTGCTGTGCCGTGTGTAATTTTTCGCCTGTGAGACAACTGTGAAATTAAATATCCGTTTTCAACATTGGGTACTGGGAACGACCATCGCGATTGTGCTGAGTCTAACCCTTGTTTTTTTGCTAACAGTGCTGGGGAAGTTTCGTCATCTTACCGAGGAAAGTGCCAAACAGCGTTTTGAATTGGTATCACAACAGGCCTCGGCTCAACTGCTACATTTAATCAGTGGCGTGGGTAAGTTTGTGACAACACAAAGCCATGCCGATCCAACCCTGTTTAGTAATACGCAACAACACATTAACCCCGATGGGGTGATCTCTGCTTTTGTCAGTTCTCTGGCCGTAGACGACAACCTCTATGGCCATTTTTTCGCCCTAAAAAATAATGAACTTGTGCAAGCGGTTGCCATCCGCAATCACCCACAAGTGCTGGCTGAGCTCAAAGCACCGACAGGAACGTGGTTTGGCATTCGCCGCATCATCCAAGAGGACAACCGTCGTCTTGAACGATGGGAGTTTTTAGGCAGCGAGCGCCAGCTATTGGGCCGCAGTGAAGCGATGGCAACCTATTCCCCCACCCAGCGGCCATGGTTTATCGCCGCTATGCAACAGCAAAAGTTGATTATCACCGACCCCTATGTGTTTGCCTCGACTGGCGATTTAGGGATTACCATTTCCCAGCCATTGCTGCATAAAAACGGTGTATTGGGCTCGGATATCAACTTAGCCACACTACAAAAATTCATTGCTGAACTACCGTTGTCAAACAATGCCGCTATTTTGATGTTGGACTCACAAAATCGGGTGATTGCCCACAGCGTGCGCGGCCAGTTATTACAAAATCTCAGCGTGCCTCCGTTAGCAAAACTACAACAACTGACCCATCCGGCCTTCTCCCACCTAAGCCAAGTGCCACTACAGCCGCAAGCTAAGCTACTTCAGCTTCCCCTCGATGGACAAAACCAACAAAACTTTGTGGTGATTCGCCAACCCGTACAAGCCTTTTCTGGGACACAGTTTCAGGTGTTGATGTTGGCACCCGTCAGTGATTTTATTGGTCCAATTGAAAAAGCGCGCAGTGATATCTTGCTAATTTCGATTTTGATTTTATTGGTTTTAGTGCCATTGGCCGTGTTAGGTTCGCGGCGGGTGGTGAAAGCTTTGGTGTTGTTAGCCAGTAATTCAAAACGGATTAAATCCCTCGATTTTTCAGAAGATCCTAAAACCTCAGATTCCTTTCTCTACGAAATCAATGCTCTCAACGATGCACAGAAAGTAATGCATCACTCGATTAAGCAAAAAACCAAAGAACTCAACCAAGCACAAGAAAAACTGGCTCAACTGGTGCGCAACGGTCTGTTGTTAGCGAAAGAACACGACCGCGAAAAACTGCTTAGCCATATCCTGCATGGTGGGCGTGAATTGGCGAACTGTGCTGCGGCCACCCTGTATCTCAAAACCGAGCGCAATACGCTGCGCTTTGCCATGCGGACCAACGCCGACAAATTGCCCGATTTTGAAGTACCGCTGTATCACCCCGACACCGGCGCGCCGATGACCGGCTATGTGTCGAGTTATGTTGCACTGCATAACGAAACAGTAGTGATTGATGATGTGTATAGCGAAACTCGCTTTGACTTAAGTGGCACCAAACGCTTTAGCGAAGAATCTGGTTTCCGCACCATTTCGATGCTGACTGTGCCCTTATCACCGCGTGATGGCGAAGTAATTGGGGTGATTCAACTGATGAATGCGGTTGATCCTGTCACGGGTGAGATCGTGGCATTTCCACCGGAAATGGTCACTTTTGTTGAAGCATTGGCAGCACAATCAGCAGTGGCGCTGGAAAATCACCAGTTGGTAGAAGCGCAAAAAGTGCTGATGGACTCAATGATCAAAATCATTGCCGGCGCGATTGATGCGAAAAGTGCTTATACCGGCGGTCATTGTGCTCGTGTACCTGAATTGGCGGTGATGTTGGCAGAGGAAGCCTGCCAAGTACAACAAGGCGCATTGGCCGAATTTGCTTTCCGCAATGAAGATGAGTGGCGTGAATTCAGAATTGGTGCATGGCTACACGATTGTGGCAAAGTCACCACGCCGGAATATGTCGTGGATAAGGCCACGAAACTAGAGACCATTTATAACCGTATTCACGAAATCCGCACGCGGTTTGAAGTGTTGTGGCGTGATGCAGAAATTGCCCGTTTGCAGGCCATCTTGGCAGGGCAACCGGTGGCAGATGCCGATGCAACCTTGGCGGTGCGCCAGCAACAACTACAGGAAGACTTTGCCTTTATCGCAGAATGCAATATCGGCGGCGAGTTTATGGCGGCGGAAAAAATCGACCGTGTCAAAGCCATTGCGCAACAGACGTGGTGGCGACATTTTGATGATCGGTTAGGTCTATCGCATGAAGAATTGCGCCGTTATGAAGCCCATCCACCGGCTAACTTACCTGCCATCGAAAAACTATTGGACGATAAGCCTTGGCATATTCTGCCGCGCGTCGATTGGCGCGCTTTTGATGAAAAATATGGCTTTGAAATTAAAGTGCCGCAGCATCTCTATCATTTTGGCGAGGTGTATAACCTATCGATTGCCCGAGGCACCCTGACCGAGGAAGAACGCTTCAAAATTAATGAGCATATTATTCAAACGATTGTGATGCTAGAAAATATGCCATTCCCGAAACATCTCAAGCGGGTGCCTGAATACGCTGGCACGCATCACGAAACCCTGATTGGCACCGGCTATCCGCGTAAATTAAAAGCAGAGCAGTTATCAGTGCCGGCGCGGATTATGGCTATTGCCGATATTTTTGAGGCCCTCACCGCCTCGGATCGCCCCTATAAAAAGGCGAAAACGCTGTCAGAATCGATCAAAATTCTGTCTTTCTTTAAGAAAGATCAGCATATCGATGGCGAATTGTTCGATCTCTTTTTGACTTCAGGGGTGTACCGGCGTTATGCCGAGCGTTTCTTAAAACCAGAGCAAATTGATGAGGTGGATATCACGCCTTATCTCACGCCTCGCGAATAAGCGTTGACTAGGGGAGGAAAACACATGCGTACCGCCATCTTGCTTGCAGGGATGTTATTGAGTAGCACGGTGTTGGCAGACGCCAATGCCATCGGCTATGTCAAAACCCTCAACGGAGAAGCCAGCATCACCACCGCCGGCAAAAAAGTGAAGGCCGAAGTGGGCACTGCGATTTTTCAAGGTAGCCAATTAAAAACCGCTGCCAAAAGCAGCATGGGCATTACCTTTAAGGATGAAACGGTGATGTCATTTGGCCCCGACACCGAATTAACCGTTGATGAATACCTCTACAACCCCAGCCAAAATAAACTGAAATTGGGCAGTAAGCTAACCAAGGGCAGTTTGAATTATGTCTCTGGTGTGATTGCCAAATTGCAGCCTTCGGCAGTCACGGTGACGACCCCCACCGGCACCATTGGCGTCCGAGGCACACAATTTGCGGTTAGAGTGGAGGAGTAACCATGATGAAAACAGGCATTAAACGGTTAAGCGCCTTGGCTTTGGTGGCGAGCTTGGTAGGCTGTGCCAATTCTTATGTGGTGTTGCTGCCGAATCCCGATGGCACTACCGGCAAAGTGATTGTGACTGGTAAAAAAGGGCAACAGGTCATCGACCAAGTCAGTGCTGCCGTACCTTTAGATGGTTCTAAAGCGCCAGAAGCAATTTCAGGTGACAAAATTCAACGTGATTTTGGGGCCGCGATTGCAGCTCGTCCGCTGATCCCAGAACGCTTTTTGCTGTATTTCAAATCAGGTGGGGCCGACCTCACTGCCGAATCTGCCGCTTTACTGCCTAAAGTATTAAAAGCGGTGAGCTTACGGCCAGCAGTGGATGTTTCAGTGATTGGTCACACCGATACCGTCGGCGATAAAGAATACAACCGTGGTTTATCGTTAGAACGCGCACAATTTGTTGCTAATTTATTGCGAAAACAAGGGTTAAAAGTCCACGCCCTGACAGTGGAATCACACGGTGAACGTAACCCCCTCGTAAAAACACCTGACAACACTGCCGAACCGCGCAACCGCCGCGTCGAAATTTCCATTCGTTAATCTGACAAGACGGTATCCCCGTCTTGTCTCCTCCCGCCTGCTGATCGGTGATATCCGATGTCTTCCTCTTTGTTAAAACGCCTGTCTTGGTTATGGCCTATTGTCGCTGCACTGTTGGGAATCGGGTTGTTACTGGCCGATCCCCTACCATTGCAAACCCTACGCAATGCAGTTTTTGACCAATATCAACGTTGGCACCCTCGCCCCTATCAAGCCGTACCCGTGCGGATTATTGATATTGATGAAGCAAGTTTGACGCGCCTAGGGCAATGGCCGTGGCCTCGGACACGGATGGCCGAATTGGTAGATAAGCTACGACAAGCCGACGTTGCTGCAATTGGTTTTGACGTGGTATTTGCTGAACCGGATCGCACCTCACCGCAAACAGTGTCACAGCTATGGTCATTGCCTGATGATTGGCAACATAAACTGCAACAACTACCCGATCACGACCAACAATTTGCCGCCAGCATGGCAAAAGCGCCGGTGGTCTTGGGTTTTGCCCTTGAGCGAACAGCAACAGCAACAGCCAAACAACCGGCACGACCATTTCGGTATATCTATGCAGGTGAATCTCCCGACCGTTGGTTTCATCCCTTTGCTGCCGCTGTGACCTCGCTACCGCAGTTTGAACAAGTGGCACAAGGTAACGGTGCCTTATCTTTTGTCCCTGATAATGATGGTGTGGTACGGCGGGTACCATTGGTATTAAGTGCCGGAGGACAGCCGGTTTCTACCTTGGTGACCGAAACTTTGCGCGTGGGACAAGGGGCAAAAAATCTGATTCTCAAAGCCGCAGATGAGGCAGACACCGGCCTTGCCGAGATACGTATCGGCGATTTCACTGTGCCCACCACCGCCCACGGTGAGATGTGGGTGCACTATTCCGAGCCAGTTGCTGGGCGTTATCTACCGGCTTGGCAAGTATTGGCCGGTCAGGTGCCGGCAGAGCTATTGCAGGGACATCTGGTGCTGATTGGGGCTTCTGCCCAAGGGTTAATGGACTTACGTTTTAGCCCTTTGGGCCGCATCATGCCGGGGGTGGAAGCCCATGCCCAAGCCTTAGAACAAATTTTGACCGAACATTACTTACAACGGCCTAGCTGGGCAAAGGCGGCTGAAGTGGTGACACTGCTGCTGGTCACTTTGTCGATTGGCTTTGTCTCGTTGCGGCTAGGGGCAATGATTGCCGCCTTGGTGACTAGCGTGTTATTGGCCCTCGTGTTAGGTGGCGGTTGGTTCGCCTTCCGTGACCAGCAGCTATTACTCAACAGCCTCACCCCTGCCATCGTTGGCCTCTCGACTTTTATCTTGGGCAGCTTAATTCATCATTGGCTAAGCGAACGCGAACAGCGTTGGATTAAAGACGCTTTCTCACGCTATGTTTCACCTAATCGGGTTGCTTATCTTGTCGATCACCCTGATGCAATGGCGTTGGGAGGCCGGCGGCAGCAATGCAGTTTTATCTTCACCGATTTGGCAGGTTTTACTTCGCTGATGGAAAGCATCGACCCAAGCGAAGCCGTAGCGTTATTGAACGCCTATCTGGACGAAATGATTGGGATTGCTTTTCGCTATGAAGGTACGCTAGATCGGATTGTCGGCGACGCCGTGGCGATTATGTTCTCTGCCCCCGTTCCGCAAGCCGATCACCCGGCCCGCGCCCTTGCTTGTGCCTTAGAAATGCACACTTTTGCCAGCCGCTATGCCGCCACGCTACAAGCAAAAGGGATTCAGTTTGGCAAAACACGAATTGGGGTGCACTGTGGTGAAGTGATTGTTGGCAACTTCGGTGGGTCAACCATCTTCGATTATCGCGCCTTGGGCGATGCGGTGAACACTGCCGCTCGTTTAGAAAGTGTGAATAAACACCTCGGCACGACAGTTTGTGTCTCAGAAGCGATTCTAAGCGCCTGCATTGAGCCAGTGCCGGCCAGACCAGTCGGTAAATTGGTGTTAAAAGGCAAGCAACAGGCATTGCAGGTTTTTGAACCTGTCGCCGCTGCCCGACCAGAGCAAGATGCGCCACTAGCAGAGTACCAAGCGTTTTATCAACAACTGCAAGCCAGCACCGACAATGACGATTGTTTACCGGCCTTGCGAGCACAGATTGCCTCGCTTGCCACGCGCTATCCGACAGACCCTTTAATCCAACTGCATCATCAACGGCTGGCGCAGGGTGAACGGGGCGATATGCTGGTGATGCAAAGCAAATAGCAAAAATTTAACGATTGAAAAGTAGAAAACCAATGTCAAGCCAAAACTTTTTGCTTGACATTTTTTATTTGAAAAAAATGATATAGCTCGCATTCTTGCGCAGCAAAGATTTTTGCTTGATGGTCACCAGTGATGGTGCTTAATCCAAAATTAAGGCACTGAAAATAATATAAAAAATTTTTAACTATAATTTTTTCAAGCCGAAATTCTACTTTTTTGCGCCTATTTTTTCGCAATGACAAAATCAAATTCACCATGCCTAGGTCTTATTTTAGCGCATTAAGCTAAATTTAAGCTATGTTGTTTTTACGTCAAGAAAATGCATTTTTGTGACAAATCGCATCTTGTTGCAAAAAAGAAACACTTTTTTATGGCGCGTAAAAAAATCAGACCTACCCTTTTTCGCCACATGCCAAGCCTTACCAAATAACAGTTTTTGCTGTGCAATATCGACATCGGTGATGGCTTACATCACAAAAATTGATGCCAAAACGGAATGGATTGTTTTTTGATGAAGACAGGGAGACACATTCCCGCGACGTTCTGGTTAGAACTGGTCAACAAAAACAATTTCATGAGGAGATCGAAACGATGTCATCGATCAAAAAAGACGCAACGGCACAACAAAATGCCGATGCCTACTGGAAAGACACGCTCAAGCTGTTGTGGATCGTGCTTGCTTTGTGGGCTGTTGTTTCCTACTTTGCTGGGATTTTTTTCGCATCTGCATTAAATAACATCTACTTAGCAGGCTATCCCCTTGGGTTCTGGTTTGCGCAACAAGGTTCCATTTATGCGTTTGTGGTGCTGATTTTCTGGTACGCCAAACAAATGGGCAAGATCGACGAAAAGCACGATGTGCACGAAGACTAACTTGGAGCGTAGATCATGGATGATCTGAAACTCATGACATACATCGCCGTAGGGCTGTCGTTTGCGCTCTACATCGGTGTAGCCATTTGGGCACGAGCAGGCAGCACCAAAGACTACTACGTCGCTGGTGGTGGGGTACATCCGGTGGTAAACGGGATGGCAACGGCAGCGGACTGGATGTCGGCGGCGTCGTTTATTTCGATGGCCGGTTTGATTTCTGCGATGGGCTACGATGGTTCGGTCTATCTGATGGGTTGGACCGGCGGTTATGTATTGCTGGCAGTGTTGCTCGCCCCCTACCTGCGGAAATTCGGTAAGTTTACGGTGCCAGAATTTATCGGTGACCGTTACTACTCGCAGACGGCGCGGATTGTGGCAGTGGTGTGCTTGATCTTTATCTCGTTCACCTATGTTGCGGGTCAAATGCGCGGTGTCGGGATTGTGTTCTCACGCTTCCTTGAAGTGGAAATCACCACCGGTTTGATTATCGGGATGGGCTTGGTGTTCTTCTATGCAGTGTTAGGTGGCATGAAGGGCATTACCTACACCCAAGTGGCGCAGTATGTGGTGCTGATTTTCGCTTACACCATTCCAGCCATCTTTATCTCGCTGCAACTCACCGGCCACTTGTTGCCACAAACCGGTTTGGGCGCTGATTTGGCCAACGGTCAACCCTTCTTGGCACGCCTGAACACCGTGGTTACCGATCTTGGCTTTGCCAACTACACCACCTCTAGCAAATCGATGATCGACATTGTCGCCATCACTTTTGCTTTGATGGCAGGTACAGCAGGTTTGCCTCACGTGATCGTGCGTTTCTTCACCGTACCAAAAGTGCGTGATGCCCGTTCTTCTGCTGGTTGGGCCTTGGTGTTTATCGCCATTCTCTACACCACTGCGCCAGCAGTGGGTGCAATGGCTCGCTACAACGTGATCGCCACCGTGAACACCCACGTTGCTCAAGATAAGCCGTTGCTGGCACAAGAAGCCAACCTGAAAGCAGAAGATCGCCCAGAGTGGATGAAGCGCTGGGAAAAAACCGGCCTGCTGAAATGGGATGACAAAAACGGTGATGGCCTGATTCAACACTACAACGACAAGTCGAAGAACCCAGAGGTGTTAGCGAAGGCTGAAGCACTGGGTTACAAAGGCAATGAGTTGACTGTTGACCGTGACATCATGGTGTTGGCTAACCCTGAAGTGGCGCAGTTGCCTAACTGGGTGATTGCCTTGGTGGCTGCCGGTGGTATTGCTGCTGCCTTGTCCACTGCTGCTGGTCTGTTGTTGGTGATCTCGGCCGCTATCTCGCATGATTTGTTGAAAGGGGTGATTGCACCGAATATCTCCGAGAAGAGCGAGTTGATGGCTGGTCGTGCAGCGTCGGCGGTGGCGGTGTTGGTTGCCGGTTACTTAGGCTACAACCCACCCGGCTTTGTGGCTGAAGTGGTGGCATTTGCCTTCGGTCTGGCTTGCGCTTCGCTGTTCCCAACCATCTTGTTAGGTATCTTCTCGAAGAAGATGAATACCCAAGGTGCGATTGCGGGGATGTTGACCGGTTTGATCTTCACCTTCTGCTACATCCTCTACTTCAAAGGCATCTTTATCACACCAATGGCAGAGAACATCCCTGCTAACTGGTTGTTTGGTATCTCGCCAGAGGGTATTGGTAGTGTGGGTGCGATCTTGAACGTGGTCGTTGCGCTGATTGTGTCTCGTGTCACACCAGCTTGCCCTGACCACATCCAACACTTGGTGGAAGATATCCGTACACCACGCGGTGCAGGTACTGCCCACGCTCACTAATCCTGAGTTGCTGCAGATTACCCCGACCTTGCGGTCGGGGTTTTTCTCAAGAAAGCCAATTATTGGGTCTGTTTGAGAAAAACCCTGCCCACAGATAGAAAACACGCTATGACTGCTAACGCTACTTTGTGTCTTGCCACGGTCGAATTTCTGTCGAAACATGCGCCCTTTGACACGATGCGGGCAGAGGATTTGACGTTTATTGCCAAACGTTTAGCCCTCGCCTATTACCCCGAAGGCCATATTGTGTTGGAGCCAGAAATGGGCGCTCCTGCCTACTTCTATATTGTGCAACGTGGTGCCATTCGTGTGGATGGTGCGACCAGCGGCCCCTCGCAAGATACCCATGCGCTATTAGAAGAAGGGGAATGTTTCCCGATTGGCGCCGCTAGCGGTGATCGACCAACCGTAAACCGCTATACGGCAGCAGAAGATACCTTTTGCTATCAATTAGCCAGTGCTGATTTTCATCGGCTCTTGCAACAAAGCAGCGAGTTTAATCGCTTTTGTACCGCCTACCTTGCCACTTTGTTGGGACAAACTCATCTCAATATGCAGCAGTCGTTTCAACAAAAAGCCCTTGAACAACAAGGGATGGCAGCTTCGCTATCGCG
Source organism: Aquaspirillum serpens DSM 68 (assembly GCF_000420525.1). Lineage (GTDB taxonomy): Bacteria > Pseudomonadota > Gammaproteobacteria > Burkholderiales > Aquaspirillaceae > Aquaspirillum > Aquaspirillum serpens. The sequence continues at coordinate 7,622 of NZ_ATVC01000052.1, read as the reverse complement.
GTTAATCCGGCGTGAACCGATTACCTGTCCCCCCGATACTTCATTGGCCGAGGCGTTTACTGCCATGCACGCGGCACGCGCTGGTTCGATGGTGATTACCGAAGCGGGTGTCCCAATCGGGATTTTGACGCAATCGGATTTATTGCCACGGGTGTTATTGCCAAACACACCGCTGGACACCCCAATTAGCCAAGTGATGACCCCATCCCCCTTTACGCTTTCCGAACATGCAACCGCTTATGATGCCACCTTGGCGATGGCGACTCGCGGTATTCGCCATGTACTGGCAGTCGATGGTGCAGGGCGTTTGCGCGGTGTGATTTCTGAGCGTGATTTATTCGCTATGCAGCGCGTGGGGCTACGCGAATTGCGCCAACGCATCGAACACGCCACTGATTTGGCAAATTTGGTACAGGCTGGGCAAGATTTACGACAGCTTTCTTATAATTTGCTGGCGCAGGGGCTTGGGCCGGAACAGCTGACCCAGTTCGTATCGGCAATGAACGATTGCATCGTGCGGCAAGTGATTGCCCTAACCTTGCCTAAACATGATTTACACGACATCCAATGGTGTTGGTTGGCCTTTGGCTCGGAAGGCCGCGAGGAGCAAACCTTCAGCACCGACCAAGATAACGGCTTAGTGTATCTGAGCGAACGGCCAGACGACGAAATCAAACCCACTTTGCTTGCTTTTGCTGCTGAAGTCGTGGCTGGCCTCGATCAGTGCGGTTTTCCGCTGTGTCAGGGCCATATTATGGCGAGCAATCCCGATCTCACCCTGTCATTGGAAGCATGGCAACGTAAATTCAGCCATTGGATCAGTTCGCCCGATCCAAAAGCTTTATTAGCTGCCACCATTTTCTTTGACCTGCGGCCCTTGGCAGGTGATGAATCCCTCGCCCAGCGTTTAACAAAACACCTGTTACAACACGTCAGCAGCAATACCATGTTCCAACATATGTTGGCAGGTAATGCTCTGAGCTCTCATGTCCCCTTGGGTTTGGTACGCGACTTTGTCACCGAAACCCATCAGGGCCAAAGCGGTTGGTTAGATCTGAAAAAATCTGGGGCACGTTTGTTTGTTGATCCGGCGCGGGTGTTGGCTTTGGCGCATGGCGTGGCGGCAACCAATACCTTATCGCGCCTAGAACAAGCCGCGCCAAAAAGCGGCATTCATCCTGATGTATTACACGCCATGTTAGATGCCTTCCGTTTTATTCAATTGCTGCGCCTGCGGTTGCAACAAGAACCACACACCGAAAAATCACGAGCCAATTTATTGCGGGTGGATGAGTTAAATCCACTAGAACGGCGGATGTTAAAAGAGTCGTTACAACAGGCACGGCGTCTGCAATCTCACCTAAAAACCCGCTATAGCCTATGAGCACTTGGCTGAAAAAATTGGCTTTTTGGCGTACGCCAAGCGTGCAACTAACAGCGATACAACAAGACCGTCTAGCCCGTTGGCAGGCTTTGCCGCGTGCTGCAGATTGGGAACAGCCGTTTGGCAGTGCGCGGTTGGATATTGTTGACGTTGAATCCAGCGGCCTCAATTTGCGTAAAGACAGTTTGATTGCGATTGGGGCAGTGTCGTTAGATCGATTGCTGTTACAGCCAACAGCGGCATTTGAAGTGGTGTTGCGGCAAGAAACGGTGTCTAGCCACGAAAATATTTTAATTCATGGCATCAGCGGCAATATCCAACGCAATGGGCATGAACCTGTTGAAGCTTTGCTGGATTTTTTAGAATTTAATGGCAAACGCCCGTTGGTTGCTTACCATGCGTTTTTTGACGAGGCGATGTTGGCACGCGCCATGCGGCAATATCTTGGTTTTCAATACCAAGCACCGTGGTTAGATTTGGCGTGGTTGTTGCCAGCGTTATTTCCTGAACATTACGGTGGGCCGGTGGGATTGGATACTTGGCTCAAGCGGTTTGGCATCACCGTCTTTGCCCGTCACAATGCCATCAGTGATTGTCTTGCTACCGCCCAACTGACCAGAATCGCGATTGAACGGGCGCGCAAAAAAGGGATTTATCATGCACAAGGGTTAGCCGCATTAGAAAACGCCAAACGGCGTGCCAGCCGCTTATAAATCACTCATCTAAGGACCGGACATTATGCTATCGCTGATTTTCTATTGGGCTTTGTTTTTATTTATGTTTTTTATGGCCGGACATTTTATCCGTTTAGCGTTTCTAGTCGGTAAGCGCGGTCAGGTGGACAAAATACGCGATTGGCGCGGGCGAGCCATCGATCATGCGGCTTTCTTAAAAACGCGCTTTGTCGCGCTCAATATCATCTGTGCCATCTTGCTGTTGCTCAATGGTTTTGCTGTGTTGTTATTCGCGTTGCAATTAGAAGCATGGACCAGTATTTGTGCTTTGGTGCTGTGGATGTATTTCACCGCGTTGCAACTGATGATTTGGCGTTTGCGTCAATTGCAACGGGGCTAATCTAATGCGCCAGCAGGTATTCCCCTGCTGGCCATGGCGTTAGCCGACAATCTCCAACGCCGCCACCCCCAAACCATGTTGTTTGTTAACTTTAATTTGTACCGGAATGCGCTGTTTCAGGGCTTCCACATGGCTGATGATGCCAATCATTTTGCCGCGTGCGTGTAAGCGGTCTAAGGCCGCCAGTGCAGTCTCAAGCGTATCAGGATCGAGGGTGCCAAACCCTTCATCTAAAAACAGCGAATCTAATCGCAGTTGGTGACTGACTAAATCCGACAGTGCTAAAGCCAAGGCCAAACTGACCAAGAAACTTTCTCCCCCTGACAAAGTACGGGTATCGCGTTCCACATCCCCCTGCCACAGGTCGATAATTTCCATTTCCAATTCCGCATCTAGTTTGCGTTGTAAGCGATAGCGTCCATCCAACATTGCCAAATGTTGATTCGCCAACGCGATTAAATGCGCCAGCGTCAGCCCTTGCGCAAAGCGGCGGAATTTATCACCTTGGGCCGAACCAATCAGTTGGTCGAGTTTTTCCCAATAATCATAGTCTTGTTGTTGCTGCGCACATTGTTGCAACAGCGACTGCTGTTGTTGTCGTTTTTCCTCATCCTGTTGTAACAACAGGGCTAACTGTGCCAACTGTGTTTGCACATGGTGTTGTTCTGTTTGCAGTTGTGCTAACTGTGTTACGAGATCGGTCTCTGATAAGGTGGGGCAGCCAAACGCTTGCTGTTGTTGCCACAGATTTTCTCGCATCTGCAATTCATGCTGCGCCTGTTGCCATTGTTCCTGTCGTTGCTGCTGTTGTGTGGATAGCGTCTGATAAACTGTGTCATCGAGCCAAGCATGTAAAAACGCTGCCTCATCAGCTAAACCAACCCGTTGCAAGGCCTGTTGCCAGCGCTGGTGTTGCTGTTGTTGCTCCAATTCTTGCGCTGCCAACTGTTGTTGTAATTGGCTTAATACACCGGCGGTATGAGAGCGCTGTTGTTGCAGGATTTGCCACATTTCATCACAGCGAGTTTGGTCATTCGGGAGAACAATATCGTCTCCGCTTGGTTGCCCCACGATGTTTGCTGTTTCGTCCAGTCGTTGTTGCCATAAAGTCGCTTGCTTTGCCAATTGCTGCTGTTGAATCTGTTGTTCCGTTAACTCTGACTCAGCTTTTTTTTGTTCGATTTGCCACTGTTGCCAGTGTTTCACCTGCTTGGCAATTTGCGCTAAACGCTGTGCGAGGTCTGGGCCATCCCCAGGCAAAGTAGATTGAAGGTGTTGCTCGCGTTGTTGTTGCTGCTGTTGTAACAGTTGCAACGTGGTTTGTAGCTGATCGCGTTGTGCCAATACGTCCTCTATCGAGGTTTGCTGTCGTTGCCATGCTTTTTCCTCTGCTTGGTATTGCTCTGTCGCCTGCTGTATGATTTTTTCAATGTCAAGCAGTGCCTGATGTAAGGTCTGCACTGCCTCAATACGTTGCTTAAATTGTTGATATTGTTGTTGGAACTTCATCTGATATGGTGGCAGCAGCGTCATGGTGTCTTGCCATACCCATGGCGGCAACCCCAAGTCCTGTAGCAATACTTGGCATTCTTGTTCCAGTTTTTGTTGTTGTTTTTGCTTATCTTCACAGCGTTGTTGGAGATGTTGGCCATCACGCTCAGCCCGTGTCATCACATCGCGTTGTGTTTTACCACGTTCTTCACAGGCAGCCAGTTGTTGTTCTAACGCTTTCATCTCGACCGTGAACGCATCACTCTCGATACGGCGATAGGTCGCCACTTGCGGATGTTCTCGCGAACCACATAGCGGACACGGTTCACCTGCTTGCAGTTTGGCGCGGTGGTCGGCGAATTGTTCGATAAAACGGGCTTGTTCAGCTTGTTGCTGGAGGGTTTGTAACTGCTGTTTCAGCTTTTGATAGCAATCAGCTTCCTGTTCTCGTTGTTGTGTCGCGGCGGTGTATTGTTGCTGCGCGAGTTGCTGTTGCTGCTGGAGAACGGCGAGGTCTTGTTTCAACTGTTGCAAGTTCTGAACTGATGTCAACAGATTTTGCCACCAGTGCGCTTGCTGTTGCTGTTGTTGCCAATGCGCATAAAATGCAGCGAGATTGGGCTGATCACCCAGTTGTGTAGTGAGCTGTTGTTGTAAATGTTGTTGCTGTCGTTCTTGCTCCGACAGGTGCTGTTTTTTTTCCTCTGCCACCTGTTGTTGCTGCTGCGAAGCCGTTTGCGCGGTAGCAAGCAAGCGTTGTTGTGCGGCCAGTTGTGCGGCGACATTGTTTATTTTTACTTGTTCTTGTTGCAGTTCCTGCCACTGCTGTTGCCAAAGGGCGTATTGATTTTGCCATGTGGCAATGTGCTGGTTCTGCTCTAATTGCTCTTGATAGTGTTGTAAGCTGGCTAAGGTTTTTTGATTGTCCTCTGCCCACTGTTGTTGTGCATGTTGTAGTAAACGAAAGCCCTGCGTTGCCAATTGGTGGAGTTGTTGCTGTTGTTGCTGCTGGCGTTGTTGTTCGCTGTGATATTGCGCTGTCAGTTGCTGATAACGCCGCTCGGCTTCCTGCCAACGCTGATGGTCTGGGGCGATGTCGCGGGCGAGTTTGGCTTGTTCCAGACAACGATCTTGTTCCGCATATTCATTCGCCGCCTGTTCAATACTTGTTAATGCCTGCTCCGCATGTTGATAGTCGGCCAACACCTGTTGCCATGTTTTCCAGCGTGCCTGTTGTTGTTCACATTCGGTGATGGCTAACTTCAATCGTTGCAGCTCGCTTTGCCCTTGCTGTTGTTGTTGTAAGTGGCGATGACGTTCTTCTTCCGTCCACAGCGCAGTATCAGCGAGCCGTTGTTTTAATAGCGACAGCGCCTGTTTTTTTTCACGGGTTTGTTCAAACACCTGCCGCGACAGCTGACCATATACTTCGGTTCCGGTCAGTTGTTCTAATAGCTCGGCACGCTCGTTGATCGGTGCATGTAAAAAGGCAGCAAAACCACCCTGTGCCAGTAGCACCGATTTGGTAAAACGCGAAAAATTCAGGCCAGTTAAAGCCTCAATGGTTTTCAGTTTATCTTGAATTTGATGACAAAGAATTGTGCCATCACCGCGTGCCAATTCGACTTTCGGTGGTTGCAAGCTACCATTGACTCTGCCACGGGCGCGCCGTTGACTCCAAAAAGCGCGGTATACCTCACCGCGTACGGCAAATTCCACTTCTGCCAAACATTCGGTGCTATGGCGGGTCATCAGTTGGTTTTGTGTGGCAGAGATGGCTTTTAAGCGTGGCGTTTCGTGATACAAAGCCAAACAAATCGCATCAAACAAAGTCGATTTGCCTGCCCCAGTGGGGCCGGTGATGGCGAATAAACCGCTTTGTGTAAACGGTGTTTGGCTAAAATCAATCGTCCATTCGCCGCGCAGTGAATTCAGGTTTTTAAGCCGCAGTTTGAGGATTTTCATGCTGTGATTTCCAATTGCTGACAGACCAAAGCAAAACGCTGTTGCAATGCTTGGCAGGTTTCGGTATCAAATTCAGTCTGGCGTAAACATTGTTCAAACACGTCTTGCACCGACAATTCATGCAACATCACTGTGTCGGCTGGTTGCAATACGCTAACCGGACGGGAAGCCCGTTTTACCCGTAACACTTGCACTGGATACGATGCCAGTTGTTCACGCACCTGATCCACCACATCGCGGCTGGCTTGTGGATCGGTCAACACAATTTCTAGCCATAGGGCCTGCGCTGGTGAGAGTGCCAATTGTGATAACCGTGCTTCGACATCAGCGACTAAACTATCAAGCGAAGTTTGAATGCTAGCGAGGGCTTGCCAACAGGGAACCGGCAGCGTATCAATTTGCAGCCCGTCGGGTTGGCTGTCGATCAGATTCATTGATTTTTGTTGGCCTGCTTCATCAAAACTCAGTGCCAACGGCGAGCCACTGTAATAAATCGGCGATGGTGCAGAAATGTGCTGTGCCTGATGTAAATGGCCAAGCGCCACATAATCCACCGTTGGAAAGGCCGTCGCCGGAAAGCCACGCAATTTACCAATATAAATCTCACGCACCGACTCACTGCTGCTGCCACCTAATACAGTGAGATGGCCGGTCATCATGATCGGCACAGGCCGAGCAAGGGTAGTTTGTTGCGCTTGGATATAGAAAAAAATTTCGGCATAGCAATTGGTTATGGCTTGCTGCAAAGCTAATTCTTTTTCTTCTGCATCTTGCCCTGCTCGACTGAGCAATAATTCATGTGGGCGCAGATACGGCACAGCTGCCAACCACAATGCCGGTTCGCCCTGCCGGTTTGTTAGCAAGCGTACATGCTCTGCTGCTGACAGGCGGTGTGGCACCACCCATGTATGTAATTTTTCCAGTAATAAACGGCTTTCTTGCAAAGTCGCCGCCGCATCATGGTTTCCCGCCACTACCACCAACTGTGCCCCCGCCGCCTCAACCGTCATCGCCAATTCAAAATACAGCTCACGTGCGGCACTGGTGGGCGTTGCACTATCAAACACATCACCTGTCAACAACACCAGATCAATGTCCTGTTGCCGGATTTGCTCACCCAACCATGCAATCAATTGTTGATGTTCAGCATGGCGTGATTGACCCAAAAGTAAATGGCCTAAATGCCAGTCAGACGTGTGCAAGATGCGCATCGCTATTTCCTATCCCAATCAAAAACAATCTGACATGCTGTGAGGATATTGTCTGATTAAATATAATTTTTTTGCCAATATTGAAATAATTATGATATTAGCCTATAGCATCTTTCAACAATACCGCACAGCGAGGACAGCAATGACGGTATTTGAAAAACTACTATTTGTTGACATCCTCCCCGGCCTGAAGGCCGGAGATTCCTACGGCGCTCAGGCGCGGCATTGAGCCGCACCTGAGTCGCTTCGGTGGGTTCCTGCTGCTGGCGGCATTGCTGCACCGCTCACTTCACAGGCGAACCGGGCGTGTCCCGCCCTTAGAACATTGATCGCGCCGACCACATCGGCGTTTTCCTCGAAACTACACTCGACACAGACAAAGCGGGCTTGTGTTTGCCGGTTGTCTGCGCTGACGTGACCGCAGCACGGACAAGTGCGGCTGGTGTTCTCCGGTGGCACGGCGACCAGCCAGCCGCCGTTCCATGCCAGCTTGTAGT